>DATJTR010000718.1:0-3348 GCA_035503215.1 Pirellulales bacterium | reverse complement strand
CCTGAAGCGCCTGTGCCATCTCCGTGGGACCGTGGTGGCCAAAGGGCTGATCACGAGTGCCCAGGGCGCCTGGGGGGCAATGAGTCTCGATTGGAAGTGTTTCGCGGCCATCGCGCCGGGACCGCGGAGCGATAGCGACCTCGTCGTGAACATTTGCGATGCATCAAGCGGCCGACTATTGACGACGCTGCAAGCGCCTGAGCACCTGATGCGTATTGGCTTTAATCCCGATGGCGGGAGAATTGCCGGCCATTCGTGGTGGGATCTGACGATTTGGGATCCCAAGACCGGCGAAAAGATTGTCTCCATACCTGCTAAAGATGGTCTCGGCTGCTTCGCGTTCAGACCGGACGGCAGGCAAATCGCCATCACGGGACGACCCGGCCCCCGCGAGGCCACCGTGAGAATCCACGATGCGATGAGCGGACAGGAGCTGCGTGCGCTAAAAATAGAGATAAAAAGCGGACCAGGAGAATATTCAGTGCCAACCCGCATCGCCTACAGCCCGGATGGAAAATGCATTGCCACCGGACGAGAGGCCGTGATTCAGATCTGGGATGCCACGACCGGCAAAGAGATTCGGCAACTGACCGGACACCAATCTTATATTTGGGATCTGAGCTTCAGCCCCGACGGCACGCACCTTGCCTCTGCGTCATCCGATCGCAGTGCACGCGTGTGGGATGTCGCGACCGGCCAACAACTGTTCACCCTCTGGGGCCATGAAGACGAGGTCACCGGCGTGCGGTTCAGCCCCCGCGGCAAGGAAATTGCCACGGTTTCGCTCGACAGAACGCTACGAACTTGGGATGCCACGACCGGCGACGAGCGGCTGACGTTTCGCGGTCACGCGCAGCCGATCTTCAGGGTCGACTTCGATCCGAAGGGCGATCGCATCGTGACGGTATCTGACGACTGCACGATGCGGATTTGGAACTCGGCCGAGGGACGACAATACAGGACATCACCGGTCCCCGATAAGCCGTTGGTAAATCTCTTTGCACCGTTCGGCATCGACTGGAGCCGCGTGGAAAGCGAACCGGACGGTTTGAATTCCTGTCTGCCCGCCCATGCGGCTCAGAAGGATACGCATACGCTTTTCGTCAGCCTGGAGGCGAAGCGGGCCGTCGGATTGACCCGGGACGGGATTCTCAGGCTGTGGGACACCGAGAACGGTCAGGAACTATTGGTGCTGAAGAACGGTTGGCAGCTTCAACCGGGAGTCCTTCGGCCCCTTGGCTGCTTTAGCCCCGACGGCGGGAAGATCGCTCTTCAACCGTCGGCGCGAGGCTGGGAAGAACGCTGCGACCTGGAGATTCTGGATGCCGCGACTGGCGCGCTGGTCTGCACGTTACCCAACCCGGGTGCGGTGTCGACCCTGACGTTCAGCCCAGACGGCAAACGGGTCGCAGGTCCCGCTTCTCAGCAATTGAGGATCTGGGCCGTCGAGGCTGGGCACGGCCGGCTAGATGCCGAGATCGAATTCAAACGCGAGCCAAACAAGGGGTCAACCGAGGGCTCCCTGGCATTCAGCCCCAACGGACGATGGATCGCCTGGCGCGTAACGGGCGAGACGGTTCGCGCCGTACGCACTTTGGATCTCGAGCGTGGCAACAAAATAACCGAACTGCATGGCCATCGTTATGACTGGAGCTGCCTGGCCTTCAGCCCCGACTCGAAGCGACTAGTCAGCGTGGAGCATGAAATGATCAAGATTTGGGATGTCGCCGCCGGCCAGGAGCTGCTTTCGTTGAAACCACGCGAGGACACGCACACCAACATTCCGCGGAGCGTCTCTTTCAGCCCCGACGGCAGACGGCTGGGCTGCGAATACAGCGATGGACGAGTGACGATTTGGGACAGCAGCTTGCCCGAGGGCACGCCGTGAGATCGGGCACAGTTCGACGGTAAAGCGTGGCGATCGATCTGAGTGCGAAGCGGGAAAACAGATGGTTCCTTCGATAGATGGAAACAAGGTGCCGCGGTGAGCGCGATTGTTGCCGCCTGTCCCAAGTGTCGCACGAGTTACCGGGTCGACGCCACGCGCCTCGGCCGGCAGGTGGCGTGTACCAAATGCAAGACGCAGTTCGTTCTCGCTGCCAGCCAGGCCGACGCCGGCACCAGCGGCGGCCGGGCTGAAAGCCAGAGCGCGGTGAGCGGCAGCTCAAACGCCCCGGCGGCGAATGGTCAAACCGGCGCGCCGCGCAAAGATGCCGCGGTGCGAACGATCGTCGAGCAACCGGCCGATCACGACACCTCGGTCGAGCAGCTTATCCAGGGCAACGAAGCGGCGGCCAGTCCGGCAGGCAGCGCTGCAGCGAAGAGCGGAGCGAACAGCGTATCGAAGAGCGCCGTTAAGAACGCGGTGAAGAACGCGGTGAAGACCGCTCCGGCAGGCGGATCCGTGACGCCGAAGAGCGCTCCGCCGAAGAGCAACACCGCATCGAGCGGCAGCGCGGCCGGCACTAGCGGCGGCAGCCAGCCGCCTGCGGGAGTGACTCCGCCGGCGCCCAGTGCTGGGGCTGGCTCCGGCGACACGAAGGGCCGCTTCGAAATCCTCGCCCAACTGGGTGAAGGCGCCTTTGGCATGGTCTACAAGGCCCGAGATACGAAGCTCGATCGCCTCGTGGCCCTCAAGGTGCCAAAACTGGGCGTGTTGGGATCGAAGCGCGACGTCGAACGCTTTTTGCGCGAAGCCCGCTCGGCCGGCAACTTGCGGCATCAGCACATCGTGCCGATCTACGACGCCGGCGAATTGGGCAAGAGCTATTTCATCGCCAGCGGATTCATCGAGGGAAACACCTTGGAATCGCTGCTTCTTGAAAGGCCGAATCCCGACCTGGCCGCCACGGCCGCGCTGATCCAAAAGCTCGCCTTGGCCCTGCACTACGCCCACGGCAAAGGGATTGTGCATCGCGACATCAAGCCGGGCAACGTGATGATCGACATCGACGGCGAGCCGATGATCGTCGATTTCGGGCTGGCCCGGCGCGAGGAAGGGGACCTGCTACAAACCCGGATGCACGCCGTGATGGGGACGCCGGCTTACATGAGCCCCGAGCAGCATACGGGCGTCAACGACCAGGTCGGACCGCCCAGCGACCAATGGGCCTTGGGCATCATGCTGTACGAAATGCTCACCGGCCGCCGGCCGTTTCAGGGGGACAACGCGGCCCAGCTCGCTTATGCGGTGCTCAAGACCGAAGCCGAGCGGCCGAGCAAGCTGAATCCAAGAATTTCGCGCGACCTGGAAACGATCTGCCTGAAATGCCTGGAGAAAGACTCGGCCAAGCGCTATGCGTCGTGCCGGGCCCTGGCCGACGATCTGGGCCGCTGGCTGCGGGACGA
>DATJTR010000717.1:0-6251 GCA_035503215.1 Pirellulales bacterium | reverse complement strand
TCCAGCCGAGGCGGGATCCGGATGGGTGGGGTGGGGTTTGGGTAGCGTTTCATTATAGCAACCCTCCAGAGCCATCCCAAAACCTGCTTCGCCCGTACTCGGCCGCGGCCCAACGGCATCGGCTGGTCCGCCGTCTACTTCTGCCATAGGATGCCTAGATTGGGGCATTCCGTTTTCTATCCAGCGGGGGTGACTGGGTGTCGGCTGGCGTGATTTCCTTGCGAGGGGTGGCGGTCCACAACCTTAAGGAGGTTGACCTGGACATCCCGCGCGGCAAGCTCGTGGTGCTGTGTGGGCTGAGCGGCAGCGGCAAAACCAGCTTGGCCCTCGACACCCTCTACGCCGAGGGGCAGCGGCGCTACATCGACAGCTTTTCGGCCTACACCCGGCAGTTTTTGGAGCGACTGGAAAAACCGGCCGCCGAGCGGATCGACGGCATGCCGCCAGCGATCGCAGTGACCCACAAAAACACCAGCCGCTCGAACCGCTCCACCGTCGGCACGGCCACCGAAACCAGCGATTATCTGCGACTGCTGCTCGCCAAAATCGGCGAACTCACCTGCATCGATTGCGGCCGGCCGGTGCGCCGCGAAACGCCGCAAACCGTGGCCGCGGCCCTCGACCGCCTGCCTGCCGGCACGCGGCTGATGGTTGGCTTTCAACCCGCGGCCGACAGCGCGAATTTATCGGCCCTGGCCGAATCGCTCCGCCAGCAAGGCTTCATCCGCCTGGTGGTCGCCGGCCGGAGTGTGAATCTGTCAGAACCCGCCTCCGCGGCCACGCTCGCTCTCGTGGCACAAGAAAGCGGGTCTGCCGAACCGCCGTTGGTCATCGTTGACCGCCTGACGACAGGCGGCACGAGCGAGTCGCGGCTGCTCGATTCGCTGGAAACCGCGTTTGCCAAAGGCGAATCGGTTTGCCAAGTGCTCATCGACGAAAAGCCCGAGTTGGCCTCGGCCACGTGGCTGCCGCTGGGCAGCGTTACCGAGGTCGACGGCCACGCCTGGCGGCGGCTGGCCTTCAGCGACCGCATGCGCTGCGAATCGTGCGGCCGCGACTATCCCGACCTCGAGCCACGCCTGTTCAGTTTCAATAGTCCGCTCGGCGCCTGTCCCGAGTGCGAAGGCTTCGGCAACGTCACCGATCTCGATCCCGGACTGATCGTTCCCGACCCGGCGAAAACTCTGGCCGGCGGCGCCATTGCCCCCTGGAGCACCCCGGCCTACGAGCACGAACAAGCGTCGCTCGCTGGGCTCGCCGAGGCCGGCCTGGTGCCGCTTGACGTGCCTTACCGCGATCTCACCGACGAGCAGAAGCGGATCCTGTTCGAGGGCTCGCCGCGACACGGTTTCGGTGGGCTAAATGCGTTCTTCGAAAAACTCGAACGCAAAAAATACAAGATGCACGTTCGCGTTTTTCTCAGCCGCTGGCGGAGCTACCATCCTTGTCCGGCGTGTGGCGGCGCGCGCTTGCGGCCCGAGGCCCTGGCCGTGCGAATCGGCGGACGGAATCTGGCCGAGATTTCAGCACTCAAGATCGAAGAGGCCCGTCGTTTTTTGGCCGCCTTGCCGCTCGGAGATTGGCAGCAGCAAGTCGGTCGGCTGATGCTCGATCAAGCGATCAGCCGCCTCGGCTATCTGGAGGAGGTTGGGCTCGGCTATCTGTCGCTCGACCGCACGCTACGGACCCTGAGCGGCGGCGAAGCCCAGCGTGTGGCCCTCACCAGTTCGCTCGGCTCGAACCTGGTTCACATGCTCTACGTTCTCGACGAGCCATCGGTCGGCCTGCATCCCAGCGACATCGATCGACTCATGCACGCGATCGAAGAACTCCGTGACCGAGGCAACACGGTCGTGATCGTCGAACACGAGGAATCGATGATCCGGGCCGCCGACCAGGTTATCGAAATTGGTCCCGGCGCGGGCGAGCGGGGTGGCCAGGTCGTGTTTCAGGGGACGCCCGCGGAACTCGTCGAATCGGCCCAAACGCTGACTGCCGACTTTCTGGCCGGCCGCCGGGGCATTGTCGACAATCCGCGCCGCCGCTCGCCGAGTCATGGGTGGATTCGCCTGGCCGGTGCGCGCGGGAACAATCTGCAAAACATCACCGTCGAGTTTCCGCTGGGCGTGCTGTGCGTCGTCACCGGCGTCAGCGGGGCTGGCAAAAGCACGCTGGTGCAAGACACGCTCTATCCCGCGCTGCGGCGGCGGATGCATCAAGAAAACGACCCCGCTTGCCCCTACGACGACGTCTATGGCGACGGCCAACTGAATGACGTGATCATGGTCGATCAAAGCCCGATCGGCCGCTCTCCCCGTTCCAACCCGGTCACCTACATCAAGGCCTTCGACGAAATCCGCCAGGTATTTGCCGAAACCATCGAAGCCCGCACACGCAATTTCGACGCGGCCCAGTTCAGCTTCAACATCGATGGAGGCCGCTGCCCGGTGTGCCAGGGGGATGGCTTTATCGAGATCGATATGCAGTTTCTGGCCGACGTCTATATGAAGTGCAGCGAATGCCAGGGCCGGCGCTACCGTCGCGAAATCCTGGCGGTGAAATACCGCGGTCGCAACATTGCCGACGTCCTGGAGATGACGGTCCGCGAAGCATTCACGTTCTTTCGCGGCCATCCCAAAGTGCAGGCCCGGCTGAAACGGCTGATCGATGTCGGCCTCGACTACTTGCGGCTCGGCCAGCCGGCCAACACCCTCAGCGGCGGCGAGGCCCAGCGGCTGAAACTCGCGGGTTACATGTCGGCATCCAAGCGGTCGCGGTCGCTGTTTCTGCTCGACGAGCCGACGACCGGCCTGCATTTTCAGGACATCGTCCAACTGCTCGATTGCTTCGATGCCCTGCTGGCCGTCGGCCATTCGCTGATCGTCGTCGAACACAATCTGCAACTCATGAAGGCGGCCGATTACATCGTCGATCTTGGCCCCGGCGCCGCCGACCGCGGGGGCCGCGTCGTCGTGCAAGGCACGCCCGAGCTGGTCGCCCGCACCAGCGAATCGATCACGGGCCGGTTCCTCCGCGAAGCACTCGAAAGTGCTTCGCTCTCCCAGCGAGCCTAAAGATCCGTCAATACTCCATGTCCGACGAGCAAACACCAAACGACCCTTCGCCCGCCGAGCCGCAGCTCTATTTCGGCCAGGCGACCGAAGCGGTTTGCCGGGTGTATGCCGCGGGCATCGATGCCGAGGCTTTCGGCGGCCAATCGCCAGGATTGCTCTACGGCCCCGAATCGCCGTGTGCCACCACGCTGCGAGTGCGTCATCCTTTTGTCCATCGCTCTGACGGGGCCGGCGTGGTCGAGGCGACGATCGCCGAACCTTGTTTTTGGACCCCGGCGGCTCCGTACATCTATCGCTACGAACTACATGCCTCTCCATCCGCGCCCGCGACGACCGGCCTGTTCGCCATCCGCCGGCTGCAGGTTTTGGACGATCATTTGGTTTTCGATCGCCGCCGGTGGGTATTGCGGGGAGCGTTGGCCGAGCAAGCGCCGGACAACGCGGCGGGCGAAATGGGGCTAGGTCGAGGCGACTACGCCGCACCGCTAGCCGCCTGGCACGAGACACCCTTGGCCGCGGTAGTCGACCGACAGAGCGACGCGTTGTGCGAACTGGCTAGCCGATTGGGAGTGCTGCTCGTAGCCCGGGTTTCCCCCACGCGTGCTGTGGCCGAATTGCGCCGCCTGGCTCGCTGGCCGGCGGTGGGAATTGCTATTCTAGACGGACTGCCGGCGGACTTCGATCCACGTCCCCACGCCCGGAACATGTTGTTTGCGGAGTGGGTCGCGAACGATTCGCCGCTCCGGCCGGCACCTTGGTCGCAACTTTTGTTTGGCGAGGTGGCCGATCCAGCGGCGTTTGCCCGCAAGATCGCCGGTTGCAGTTTACCAATCGTTGCCCTCAGGCCATGTAACGATTGGTCAGGGCCCGACGTGGCGCGAACCGCGTGCGATCGGCTGCAGCGCGATTTGGCGGCCGTGGGCGTCCAGGCAGCCGGATATGTGGTTTAGAGTGCGGCAGCGAGCCTTCGAGTCATCGCGATGAATCCCCAGCCACCCGATTCCAACACCGACGAACCGGCCGGCGCGGAATTCGCCCGCTACGTCCGCCAAACACGGTTTGCCCCGCTCGGTGCCGCAGGGCAAAACCGGCTGGCCACGAGCTCGGCCCTATTGTGCGGCTGCGGCGCGCTCGGGTCGCACCTGGCCGACTTGTTGGTGCGCGCCGGGGTTGGGCGGCTGCGAATCGTCGATCGCGATTTTCTCGAAGTCAGCAATTTGCAACGGCAGACTCTCTTCGACGAGCAAGACCTGGCCGACGAACTACCCAAGGCCGTGGCCGCCGCCCGCAAACTCCAGCGAGTCAACGGGCTCGTGGCCATCGAGCCGATCGTCGCCGATGTCGATCACCACAACATCGCTGCGCTGGCTGCCGGCGTCGATTTGATTCTGGATGGCACCGACAACTTCGACACTCGCTTCCTCCTCAACGATTTTGCCGTTCAGCACTCCGTGCCGTGGATTTTCGCGGGCGTGGTCGGAGCCGCGGGCCAAACGATGACGATCTTGCCCGGCGAGTCGGCTTGCCTGCGCTGCCTGATGCCCGAACCGCCGCCGGCTGGCGACGCTCAGACTTGCGAATCCGTCGGCATCCTCGGCCCGGCCGTGGCCGCAATCGCTTCGATCGCCGCCTGCGAAGCGCTCAAGATTCTCAGCGGCAACCGGGCAGCCGCCAGCCGCCGGCTCGCAGTCGTCGATCTGTGGGAGAATCGGCTCCGCGAGATCAATCTCTCCGACTTGCGCTTGCACGCCGACTGCCCAACTTGCCGCCGCGGCGATTTTCCCTGGCTCTCCGGCGCTCGCGCCGACCGGCACGCCGTGCTATGCGGCCGCGGCGCGGTGCAGTTGACCCCGGCTACGAAGCATCACTGGGACTTGGCAGCCTTGGCCCGGCGACTGGCCGGCGTGGGCCGCGTCAGCCACAACCCGTTTTTGTTGCGGCTCGTGGTCGACGGTTTTCAGATCACGCTCTTTCCCGACGGCCGGGCTATCGTTTCCGGCACCGACGATATCACCCAGGCCCGGGCCGTTTACGCCCGCTTTATCGGGCATTGAGCAGACCGGGCTCGGCGCTTACTTCGCCGCGGCGCTCTTGGAGTATTGTGCCGTGGCCGCGGCGATCGATGCCCCGTGATCGAACTTGTAGTTCTGCTCGGCCAAAATTTGTTCCAGGGCCGAGAGGAAGAGCAGCACGTTGGCCGGCCGCGAGCCGTAGCCCATCAGGCCGATCCGCCACACCTTTCCCTTGAAATCGCCCAAGCCGGCGCCGATCTCAATGCCAAAACGATTCAGCAGGTCACGTCGCACAACGGCGTCGTCGACCCCGGCCGGAATTTTCACCGCGTTGAGCATCGGCAGTTGGTGTCCTTCGCGGGCGGCATAGCCGATGCCGATGGCGGCCAGGCCGGCCTTCAGCGCGAGGTGATTCGTGCGGTGCCGGGCGTGGCAGGAGTCGAGTCCCTCTTCCAGAATGACACGCAGCGCTTCGCACAGGCCGTAGGTCATGTTGATCGGGGCGGTGTGGTGATATACACGCTCCTGCCCCCAGTATTTGGCCAGCATCGAGACGTCGAGATACCAGCTTTGCACCTTCGTCTTGCGGTTCAAGATGACGTCCAGCGCCCGATCGTTGAATGAAACGGGCGCGAGCCCCGGCGGGCAGCTCAGGCATTTCTGCGTGCCCGAGTAAATCGCGTCGATTCCCCAGCGATCGACTTCCACCGGCACGCCGCCGAGCGACGTCACCGCGTCGACCAAGAGCAACGCTCCGGCGTCGTGAACGATCTTGGCGATCTCTTCGATCGGCTGCCAGGCCCCGGTCGAGGTCTCGGCCATCACGATACCGACGACTTTCGGCCGGGCCGTGGCCAGTGCCTCCTTGAAATCGGCCGGTTCGAAGACGTCGCCCCAGGGGCGATCGAGCCGCGTCACTTTGGCGCCGGCCCGCGTGGCCACGTCGAGCATGCGGCCGCCGAACACGCCATTGACGCAGACGATCATCGAATCGCCTGGCTCGATCAGATTGACCACCGTCGCTTCCATTCCGGCCGAACCCGTGCCGCTGACGGCAAAGGTCATCCGGTTTTGCGTCCGCATCAGCGAGCGCAGCATCTGCTGCATCTGGTCCATCAGCACCAAGTAGTAAGGATCCAAGTGCCCGACCGTCGGCTTGGCGAGC
>DATJTR010000716.1:0-8199 GCA_035503215.1 Pirellulales bacterium | reverse complement strand
GGGCCGCGCTATTCCTCGCTTCCATTTCAGGCATGTCATGCGCTTGCCGCGACTGGGTCTCGCGAATCTTGGACTGGGCGTCGGCCTGCGGCCGGTCCATTTCGGCTATATCCTCGAGAATCGTCCGCCGGTCGATTGGTTCGAGGCGATCTCCGAAAACTTCATGGATTCGCAAGGTCGTCCGCGCCGCATTCTGGCACAAGTGGCCGAGCATTATCCCGTGGTCGTGCACGGCGTGTCGCTATCGATCGGCAGCAGCGATCCCTTGGATTTTTCCTACCTGGCGAAACTCAAGCGGCTGGCCGACTCGGTCCAAGCCCGCTGGGTTTCCGATCACGTTTGCTGGACCGGCGTGGCCGGCGTCAACGCTCACGATCTTTTGCCGCTGCCGCTGAACGAAGTGACGCTGCGGCACGTGGTCCGTCGGATCCGCACGGTGCAAGAGTTCCTCGAGCGGCCGCTGGTCCTGGAAAACCCCAGCACCTACGTCGGCTTCGCTCACTCGACGATGCCCGAATGGGAATTCATCAGCCGCATGGCGGCCGACGCCGACTGCGGCCTGTTGCTCGATGTGAACAACGTCTACGTGTCGAGCGTCAACAACGATTTCGATTCGGTCGAGTACATTCGCGCCGTGCCGCACGAGCGCGTGGTGCAGTTTCATCTGGCTGGGCATACCAATTGCCAGACGCACATCGTCGACACCCACGACGATTACGTCATCGACCCGGTTTGGGAGCTTTACCGGCTGGCCCACCAGCTCACCGGCGGAGCGTCGACCCTGCTGGAATGGGACGCCCGCATTCCGCCCTTTCCGGTCGTCCATGCCGAAGTGCTCAAGGCCCGGCAATATATGACCGACCAGGGGATCGCGTTGCCGCCGGCCGCCGCCGCGCCTCGCCCCGAGTTGGGCGAGACCGGCAGCGTTTCCAATCCGCTGTCGTTCCTCATTCCCGACGTGCAAGGCTGACCCGAGCAGAGTGCGGCAATGGCTGACCGACCCGAGTTCGATTTGGAGCAGATTCAGCGCTGGATGCAGGCGGTGATCGTGCATCCGCTCGGCATTGCCGAAGGGATCGCCTCGGACGGTGCCCGGCGGCATGTCGACGTCGATGCCGCTTCCGTGGAAATGGTCGTCACGCGATCCAAAAGTCTTTCGGCGGTCGAGCGCCTGGGAATCTATGGTTATGCCTATTACGCTCGGCTGTTGGAAGTTCTGAGAGAAGAGTTTCCGGCCGTGCTGCACGCGGTTGGCGACGAGGCGTTCGATTCGTTCGCCTTGGGCTATCTGCAAAAGTACCCCTCGCGCAGCTACACGCTGTTCGAGCTGGGAGCCATGTTTCCCCGCTTTCTCGACGAGACCCGTCCCGCGGCGGCGCAATCGTCTGACGGGCCTTCGAGTGCCGACGACGAAGCTGAGTCGGCCAAAGCCGCCGAGCGCTGGATGCAGTTCGTCGTCGATCTGGCGAAGTTCGAGCGGACCGTGGGGGAGGTCTTCGATGGACCCGGGCCGGAGGATGGCACCCAGCTGGCCGCCGCGGAGCTGGCGAACCTGGGCAGCGAAGAGTTTCTTTCGGCACGCCTGGTTCCGGTCGAATGTTTACGGCTGCTCGCGCTCGGCTTTCCGGTCGACGCGTTTTACAAGGCGGCCCGGCGCAAAGAAGATGTGCCACCTCCCGATCCGGCCGAAACGTTTCTGGCCGTGACCCGCGTGAATTACACGGTTTGCCATCATCGTCTCTCGCGGTCCGCCCATGCGCTGCTGGCCGCTCTCGTGGCCGGCGGCAGCCTGGGAGAGGCGATCGAACAAGCGGCCGACTCGAGGCCTGAAGCCGAGCAAGAGCTGGCCGCAAACCTGGCCGGTTGGTTTACCGATTGGGCCACGCGGGGCTATTTCCGCGCGATCGAACTGGCCCACTGAACGCCACGAACGCCTACAGCGCGTTTGATTAGGGTGGACCACCCACGGCCTCACTAACCCGAATCGCAAGCAAGGGCTCCTCGTCGTTGCCCCTTCGCTTGCGCTTCGGGTTAATCTCTCTGGCGTTACACCGCGCTGAGCCGCGCTTTAGCGCAGCGCCTCGTTGTCGATCAGCGAACCATCGGCCCGGTTGCCCAGCCACTGGAACAACTGCGGATCGATTTCATCGACGATGAAGTGGACGCTGCCGTCTCCAAGGCCAAAGACCGCGCCGGTAGGGTGGTAACTGCTGAATCCACCGACGAACAGCGGATTGTCCTCGAGCGCGGGAATCTCCGTGGCCTCGGCCGTCGGTTTCGCGGCATCGTCGGCCGTGGCTTCGCTTTTGGCATCGGTGGCCATATTTTCGGCAGCCGGCGCTTGGCCTTCGGGCTGCTTTTCTCCTTCGGCCTCCTTTTCAGCCTCGGCGGGCTCCTCGTCGCGCGGGTTGTCCCTCGGCGACTGCTCGCCTTCCGCTGCCGGCGGCTGGGTTTCGGCGGCCGGAGGAGCTGCCGGTGTTCGGGCCAAATGTGTCGGCCAGAACGGGTTGATCGGGTGACCGGTGTTCCGCAGCGTCGCCCGCGTGCCGCTCATCCAGCCGAGATCGTTCGGCGAGACGATTTTTTCGCCGACGAAAATCGTGTGTCCGGCGCCGTCGGGAATGTCGTCGCTCGATATCTTGCTGTTTAGAAACAGCACGCCATGATTGTCGTCATCGATCGGCGCCTCGACTTCGTTGTGGCAGCCGGCATAGCTGCTGGCCGGCAAATCGTCGTTCGTCTCCGAAGGGCACACGAACTCGGCCGGCCGTAGCCGCCGCACCGGGGTGTTTTGCGGCTGATAGATGCTGACCGAGAAATCGATGTGCCGGTAAATATTGTCCTCGTCCAGGTAAGGCAACACCTGCTCGAGCCAACCATGATGCGATCCGGTCGCTTCGCTGCGGATCGGTCCGCCAGGATTCAACACGCCCGGGGGCAGCGATTCATTGGCCGACTGGTAGTCGGCCAGGGCGATCATCAGTCGGGCCATTTTGTTTTCGCATGTCGATCGCCGCGCGGCCTCGCGCATGCCGTTCACGGCCGGCAACAGCGTGGCCATCATCACGCTGATGATGGCGATCACGACCAGCAATTCAACTAAGGTAAATCCGCGTGCGAGAGCTTGATTACGATGGCATGTCATGGTCGGGACGTTTTCTCTCGATTGTTTAACTGTTAGCAGCGTGGCCGAAGCTTGAATCATCATTGCGGCTCCTCCGGCTTTTCTTCGTCGAGATTGATCTGCTTGCGAATGTTCTTGGGAGGCGGTTCGGTCAAATCGAACGTCGCCTGCCGGCGGATGCGGTTCGTGACCCTGCCGGCCTGGCTCTGCCGCTCGGCGGCGATCGGAAAATCGGCTCGCACCTTGACCAGCCGGAAGCCCGGGCGGTCGGAAATCCGTTCGACGGCGATCGTCGCTTCGCCGATCACCAGGTTTGCGTCTCCCGCTTTCGCATCCGCATCCGGCTCGGCCACGCGGCCGAAGTCGCCGGCCGTCACGCGCCAGGTTTCTCCTTGATATTCCGAATTGGCCACCAACTGCCCGGCTGCCCGGCGGATCGCCGAATCGGCCAGCCACTCGGCCTGCAGGCGATCCTCCGCCGCGCGAGCCCGGCCGAGTTCGAGCAGCGCGGTCTTGGCCCAAGAGAGCACCAGCACCGTGACGAGGGCCAGGCATCCCAGCACCACCAGCAAGAGAGCGCCGGTTCGTTGGTCTCGCAGCGCGCGGTTTCTCATGGGGCCGGCTCCTCACTGGCCTTGGGCGGCGGCGCGGGAGCTGTTTTCAGACGCACCGCTTGCCGCACCATTTCCGCTAACCGCACCTGCCGGCCCAGCACGGCACTGATCATCAGTGCCGGCCGCGGCTTCACACCCGGCGGGCGATTCTCCGCACTGGCCGCCGGCGTTTCGATCGTGCAGCGTACGAGCCGCACCGCATCGCTGGTCATGGTGAGCGTGGCGTGCTGGTCGCTGCCCAAAGTGAACGTTTCCCGCGAGGTTGCCTTGCCGCCTGTCTCCACGATTCGCGCGACGCGATTCTCACTCGGCACGTACCGCACCGCGTGCTCTTCATCGCTGCGAAGAATGATCCCCCCCGCCGGATTTTGATCGTCGAGCGAACAGGTGCGGGCCGCCGTCACGTCCGTGCGAAATGCTTCGGCCAGCCGGCTGCGCACGGCGATCTGCTCCAATCGCTGCTGCACCGCGCCGTTATTGCGCAGCATTGCGACCGTGAGTGTCGTCGCCCCGGCCATCACCACCGCGGCCAACGTGGCGGCAATTCCGACTTCGACGAGCGTAAAGCCCCGTCGCGCGAAACGTTCAGCAGAGAATCCTCGCATCTTCATGGCTTTGCACCCCGTGCAGCGACCGGGGGAGGTTCCAGCCGATATACCCAGGAGGTGAGGGTAACCGGACGAATCGCACGGCCATTCGGGCCGGGATAATCGATCCGCACGCGAATCCGCTTCACGTCGGGCCGCTCGCCATCGGCCACGACCGACACATCCAGAATCGCGCCCGGGATCGATTCGCGGAATTTGTCCGAGAGCATCAGCGGAGCCAGCCGCTCATCGGTCAATTCAGTCCACGGCAGCACCGTGAACTGCTCCATCAAATTGCTCGCTTCGGCCACCGCCAGCTCGCGACTGTCGGCGGCGCGCTGTTGCCGCGCCCGGGCCGTCAGCGCGCCGGCGACCAGGCTGGCCATCGCGGCGACGATCACGATCGACGCCGACACTTCAATGAGCGTCGTGCCACGGCGACAGCCCAAGGACTGCCGTCGAGCGGTTGCGATGTGTTGCAATCGGTTGTCTGTCATCCCAGGATCGCTCTTTGCCCAGATCATTCGGCGTTTTGCATAATCCACGAAGTGAGCGGCGACAGGCACGCTACTCCAGCCACGAGCACAACGACTCCCCAGGCCAGCACGACGATTGGCGACACGATGTTCACCAACCATTCGAGGCGGTAAACGAGTCGCCGCTCGCTGCTGTCGGCGGCTTCGCGCAGTGCCCAGGGCACGTTTCCCAATCGCTGCGCCGCTTCGAGAAGCGCCGTGTCCTGCACGCCGATCAAACGATGCTTGAGCAGGCTAATCGTCCAATTCGCTCCAGCGCGGGTTTCATCAGCAACAGCTTGAAGTCGCTTTGCAATAGGGTTACGCGGGTAAGCTTTGGCCAGCGCAGCGAGCGACTCGCCCAGAGGTCGACCGGTTTCGGCCGCCAGCGCCAGGGTACGGAGGATCCGCCTTCTCTCGAACCGACTTCCCTGCCCGAGCACTGCCAGCGGGAAAACGTCTGCGTAGCAGAACAAGAAATACAACATCACCGCGACCGCGGCAAACGGCACGCAATATCCGATCCAAGCATAGGAATTCCCCGTCCTGACGACGTCTACGAAGAACGTTGGAAGCGGAATTTGGAACTGATCGGAGATTCCGATGAACTTCGGCGCGACGGTGTGCAGCATGAATCCAGCTACGAACGGAATGCAAATCGCCAGGGCGGCCAGGTAGAGCGAATGCCCCACAAGCACTTGCAGCAGCGGCGTCCGCAACCGGCCATCGGCCTCCGCCTGCCGCAGCGCTCCGGCCAGGTCGCCAGTCGCCTCGCCCATTTGGGCCGCCACCAGCGCATCGTGCGAAACCAGTCCTGGATCGGCGGCGAGCGCGGCCGCCAAGGGTACGCCTGAGTCCAATTTCGACGCCAGCCGCCACATTCGGCCACCGAACCAACGATCGCTGGCCAGTGCCCCCACGACCGCCGGCAAAGGCAGCCGCTTCTCCACGGCCAGCGTGAGCGCGTCGAGCGTCAGGCGGCGGCGAGCGCGCGGCAATTGAACCATCAACGTGATGATCGCGACCACGATTCCGGCCCAAGCGATCGCTCCAAACACACCGGCGATTCCTATCAGCATTCCGAGCAGAAACAAGCTCAGCAGAAAAAGCCCGACGAACCTGACAAACTTGAAATAGGGCCGCCAGTACCGAATCGCCAGGACCAGATTCAATCCAATCAAGACCGCGGCCGCCGCGCCGTAAATCTGCAGATCGGTCGAGGGATCCCACGAGGCGCGCCGGGACGCCGTGCGGCCGAGCAAGCAGAGACCGGTTGCGACTTGGCCAATGGTCGGAAACATCCTATGCCTCGAACAAATTCAGCGTCTTTAGAACTATGGCAAATCGGTGACGAGACTAAACAGCGGCGAAAGCAAGGCCCCGACTAGGATTCCAGCGGTCAGTGCGACTACGGCGAACGTGAGCGGGGGAATCGCCACGGACAACAGTTCAATACGCAGATCGAGCGCCTTGCGGTAAAGTTCCGCCGCCGAGCGCAACGACTCGCTTGGTGCTGAAACCTGCTCGCCCCAATGCACGATCGGCCGTAGCGTGTGTGGGAACGCCGAGGTCGCCACGCACTGGGCCAAGGCCTTTCCTTGGCCTGCCTCCCGCGCGGCACGCAAGCTGGCCGCCCGCAATTCGCCGTCTGCCAGGCCGTCCGCCGTCAGCTGGAGCGCGGCCGGCAGCGGAATCGACTGGTCGAGCAACGCGGCCAGCAAATGGCAAAAACTGATCACCCCCGGGTACCGCCACAGCGGACCGGCCACAGGCAAGCGGGCGAAGACCCAGCTCGCCAGGCCGAAGCGCGCGGACAACTTAAAGCAAAGGATCACCGAGATCACGATCCCGCTCAGCCCCAGCAGGAGCCATTGGATCGAACCGCCAAGCATCAGAACAAACTGCGTGAGCTGCGGTAACGGCCCAAAATCCTCGTAGATCTGCCGCATCGGAGGCAGCAGCATCAAGAGCACAAATAGCGACCAGGCAAGGAGCGCCGCCACGATAAGCAACGGATAAGCCACAACCGCTCTTATCCGCCGCTTCGTATCGGCCTTGAATTGTTCGATCGCCAGCGATTCCTCCAGCACTTCACCCAGCCGGCCGGCGCGGGCGCCGGCGGCCAGCATTGCCCGCAAATGCTCGGGCATCCAGGCTGCCGACTCGGTCAGCGCGGCGTCGAGCGGGGCTCCGTTTTCCAAGTCCCTGGCCAGCACGTCGATCGCCCTGGCGTATTTGCCGCTGGGCATTTCCGCTCCGATCGCCCGCAACCCCGCCGCCAGCGGCAAGCCGGCCTTGACGATCTCGCCAATCTGCTTGAGCAACTCCAGCGCTTCGTCGTTCGTGAGGAAGGGGCCCGGCGCGACGGTCGCGGCTTTCAGCTCCAGCACGGTCAGGCCGCGGCGTTCCAACTCGGCGCGCGCGGCTTGCGCGTCGGCCGCCTCGATCTGTCCGGGCTGGCTCGGCTGCTGGCCTTCGCGTGCTGTGTAAAGAAACGTGGGCATCGGCCACTTCACCGTACTTCGGCCAGGCTTTTGAGCATGTCGGCGTATGGAATGAACAGCGTCAGGCAGTAAGCAAGCGTGGCCGTGCCGCCGATGCCGACCGTGAGTAGCATGGGCAAATAAATCCGCAGCCAATCGGCCTGGCGCTCCGTCCGGCGGCGGTAATTCCGCGCCGTCTGTCGCATGAGCGGCATCAAGGCGCGCTCGTTTTGCCCCTGCGATATCATCCACCGCAGGAGCGGCGTAAAACCGTTCGGTCCGGCTACGTCGGCCGCCGGAACGCCTCCCTGCCGGATTGCAATGGCCGTCGAGCGCGCGGCGGTCGTCGTCCGCGGATCGTTCAGCGTGCCAGCGGCCAAATTCACGGCTTCGTCGAGCGGCACCTCGTGCTCCAACAGCAGGGCCAGCAGTTCAGCCAACGTGGCGGCCTGCGCCGTCGCCAACAGCGACCGTACGCCCGGCAAGCTCGATAACAGCCCGGACCGCCCGGCGTTTCGTTGCAGCACCAGGGCCCGGCTCGATCGATACCACCACACGGCCACGACCAGCACGATCGCGACCGGAACGACCACTCCGAAGCGGCCGATCTTGCTTTCGAGGGAGGCCAGCCCCGCGAGAATGGGCGGCGAATGTCCCTCGTAGATCAACTCAAAGCGGGGCAGAATTTCGGCCACGGCCAAGGCAAACAAACCAAACGACAGCAGCACGACCGCCACGGGATAAACCAGCGCGGTCAGAACCATGTGTCGCACTTCGCGCAGCTTGCGGGCCGAGTCGGCCAATCCTTCCAGCACCGCCGCCAGCCGCCCCGAACGCGTGCCGGCCTCGACCAGGGCCCGATACACGGGCGGGAAG
>DATJTR010000715.1:0-4559 GCA_035503215.1 Pirellulales bacterium | reverse complement strand
CTGCACACCGCCCGTAGCCGCAACGATCAGGTGGCGACCGACCTCCGGCTGTGGGTTCGCGATTCGATTGACCGCATCGATGCCCAGATTCGCATTCTTCAGCAGGCTTGGGTCGAGCGGGCCGAGCGCGACATCGACTGCGTCTTGCCGGCCTACACCCACATGCAACGCGCCCAGCCTGTGTTAGCGGCCCATTACTGGCTGGCATACGTCGAAAAATTGGAACGCGACCGCAGCCGGCTGGCAAGTTGCCGGGTGCGCACGAATGTGCTCAGTCTGGGGGCTGCCGCGGTCGCCGGGACCAGCCTGCCAATCGATCGGCAATTCGTGGCCCGGGAACTCGATTTCGACGCCGTGGCGGCCAACAGCATCGACGTGTCGAGCGATCGCGACTTCGTCGTCGAGTTCGTATTCTGTCTGAGCCTGACCGCCATCCATCTCAGCCATTGGGCCGAGGAATGGATTTTATGGTCGACCAGCGAATTTCAGTTTCTCCGCCTGCCGCAGGCCTTCTGCACCGGCTCGTCGATCATGCCGCAAAAGGTCAATCCCGACGTGCTGGAGCTCGTCCGCGGGAAGACGGCCCGCGTCATCGGCGGCCTGACCACTTTGCTAACGTTGGTCAAAGGCTTGCCGCTGGCCTACAACCGCGACTTGCAAGAAGACAAGCTGCCGCTGTTCGACGCGTTCGACACGGTCAGCGCCTGCTTGGAGCTGGCGGCGCCGCTGGTTGCGGCCACCGAGCTGAATCGCCCGGCCATCGCCGAGCGGCTCGACCGTGGCCATCTGGACGCCACCACTTTGATGGAATACCTGATTCGCCGCGGCGTACCGCAGCGGACCGCCCACGGGATTGTGGGTCGTCTGGTGCGCCAGGCGCTCGATCGTGGCGTGCGACTGGCCGATCTGCCGATCGCCGATTTTCAAGCGGCCGACTCCAGCCTGGACGCCAGCGTGTACGACGTGCTCGGCGTCGATCGGGCGATCGCGGCCTTCGTCAGCTACGGTTCCACGGCACCGGCCCAAGTGGCCGAGCAACTTCGCGTTTGGAAACAAAAACTGGATGACGAGAAAGCCAGCGCAAAACGATTGCCGCTTTGAAGCGGTCTGATTATTCCTGCAGGATTCGTGTCCATGCTTCGCCGCACCTTGAGCTTCAACCTGCTGTTTGCCACGTCGTTGGTTTTGCCGCTGTCCGCCGCCGAACCGGCCCCGGGTCCCGCCGCGGCGGCACCTACCGCCAAAGATCTGCGTTTCGATGATCCGGCGGTTCGCTCGATTCTGGAGGACCATCCGTCGACGCCTGCCGAGCTGGTGCGGGCGGTCACCCTGCTCATCGAACTCGACCGGCCGGAGCTGGCTAAGCCGCTGTTGGCCAAACTCGTCGATATGAAATTGGACGCCAAGGCGCTCGCGGCATTGGCCGAGAACTTCGATTCGGCCGTTTTCATGCGGCTGGCCCGCACTGCCGACCTGGGCCCGCAGGCAACCGAATTTGCCGACGCCGTGTTGGCGGCTGCGGCTCAGGCTCGCCGCAACCCCGCGCACCTGGCCGGATTGATTGGTCGATTGGCCGACCCAAGCGATGCGGTTCGCCGCCGGGCCGCCGGCGAGATTCGTGCCGCTCGCGAAGCGGCAGTCGGTCCGCTGCTGGCCGCGCTAGCCGATCCGGCGCGGAAGAATTTGCATCCGGCCGTGCTCGCGGTCTTCACCCAGTTTGGCGAAGAGGTCGTCGGCCCGTTGGCCGCGGCGCTGCAATCGCCCGATGACGTCGTTGCCGCGGCCGCCGCCCATGCGTTGGGGCAAATCCGGTCGTCGGCGGCGACTGCCGATCTGCTGGCCGTGGCGATCACCAGCGAACCGCACACGGCGATCCGCGAAGCGGCCTCCGAGACTCTCGAACGAATTCTTGGACATCAGCCTACGCTCGACGAAAAGCGCGAATTCTTCCGTAGCGATATCCAGCGGTTGTTGGAATGGGCGCGCAAACATCGCAGCCTGGCCGAAGCGACCGACAGCACCTGGCATTGGGATAGCAAGCTCGGCGGGAGCGTTCGGGTGGAAATGCCGGCCGCCGACCTGGCCGTGGAAACGGCCGGCCGATATGGCCACGCCTTGGCAAAAATCGCCGACGGCATTTCCGACGAGCGGCTGGCCTTGCTGGCCGAATTGATGGCGGCCAAATACGCTGCGCCGAACGAGCCCCTTGCGTCCGGACCGGGCACGCCCCGCGCCGCCGCCGATCAGCTCGGCGTGGCCGTCGTCGAGGGAGTGCTGATCGAAGCGCAGACGCGCGGTTACACTTGGGCGGCGACCGCCGCCGCCGAAATCCTGGGGGACGTCGGCTCGCAAGAGTTGTTGGCCACCCAAAGCGCTGCCCCGTCGCCTTTGGCACAGGCCGTGCGCAGCGGCGACCGCCGGCTGCGATTTGCCGCGGTCGATTCGATCCTCCGCTTTCACCCCACCCGCTCGTTCACCGGCGCCGGCACGATCGTCGACGCCCTGAGCTTCTTCGCCGCGACGACTGGCAGCCGCCGCGCGCTCGTTGGCCATCCGCGGTTGGCACGGGCGGAGGAATTGGCCTCACTGCTGGCTACGTTAGGTTATGTGGCCGACGTGGCCACGAACTCGCGTCAGCTCATGGATCTGGCCAGCCACTGTCCCGACTATGAATTGGCGCTGGTCGACGTCTCGTTGGCCGGGCCGCCGGTCGACGACATGATCGGCCGTTTGCGGCGCGATCCGCGCACGTTCGATCTGCCGATTGGCGTCATGGTTGGCGACGACCAGCGCAAAGCGGCCGAGCGGATGGCCGCCACCATGCCTTGGGTCCTGGCGATTCCCCGCATTGCGGATGAACCCTCGCTGCGCTTCGAAGTCGATCGAATTCGCGAGGTCGTGGGCCGCGACCTGGTGCCCCACGAGGCCCGGCAGGCGCAAGCCGCCGCGGCTTTGGCGCACCTGGCGAATCTGGCCGATTTTTCCGGCCACCTGTTCTTGCTCGATCACGTGACGCCCGCGGTCGAGCGAGCACTGTACGTGCCGGCCTTCACGCCCGTTGCCGCGCGTGTCCTGGCCGATCTGCCCGACGCCACGGCACAACGCATCTTGGTCGATCTGGCCAGCGCCACCGCCTTGCCGCTGGAGACGCGCGAAATCGGCGCGGTGGCTTTCGGCCGGAGCGTGCGCCGCCACGGCGTCGATTTGACCGGCCTGGAAATTAAGAAGCAGTACGATCGCTACAATGCCGGCCGGCTTCTCGACGAGGGAACGCTAAAGATTCTCGGTTCGATCCTGGATACCATCGAAAACCGGGCCAATGGCCCCGAGCCTCCCGAGCCAGGCAGGTAGCTCGTCGGTTCACCGCGTCGGAAATGAGCAGTTCTTTGTCCTTGCACGATGACACCGTCCCGCCGATTCCTGGGCTGATTGGTTCCGGCCCGGCGATGCAGCAGGTTTATCGCCTGACTCGGCAGGTTGCGCGCTCGCACGCCTCGGTGCTGCTGTTGGGCGAGACCGGCACGGGCAAGGAACTCATCGCCAAGGCCATCCATCAGCTCAGCCCGCGCGGCAGCGGCCCCTTCGTCCGCGTCAATTGCGGGGCACTCAGCGAAAGCCTGTTGGAAAGCGAGCTCTTCGGCCATGTCCGCGGATCGTTCACCGGCGCCATTGCCAACCGCACCGGTCGCTTCGAAGCGGCCCACACCGGCACGATTTTTCTGGATGAAATCAACTCCACCACCCCCAAGCTGCAGGTGAAACTGCTCCGCGTGCTGCAGGAACGCGAGTTCGAGCGGGTGGGCGATACGCAAACGATTCGCGTCGACACGCGCGTCATCGCCGCCAGCAATCGCGACTTGATGGCCGAAGTCGAAGGGGAGCGGTTCCGCGAGGATCTGTATTACCGCTTGAACGTGGTGCCGATCCATTTGCCTCCGCTCCGCGATCGGCTCGAAGACATTCCCGCGCTCGTCGGGCACTTCCTCAACATCTACAACGAAGAGAACGACCGTTACGTCGTCCACATTCATTCCGACGCCCTGGCCGCCCTGCAAACCTATCATTGGCCGGGCAACGTGCGCGAATTGCAGAACTATGTCGAGCGGGCGGTCGTGATGGCCTCGGGGGACGAATTGACCGTCGATCTCTTGTCCGACGCCGTCCTCCGCGGCGACCGCCCGCGCGCCAGCCGCTCGAAGCCGGCCGACCTGGAAACGCTCACCTACGAGCTCGTGCAGCAGGGACTGATCACTGCCAGCCCGCAGGAAGACAACTTGCACGCCAAAATCGTCAACCGCGTCGAGCGCGAGTTGATCGTGCAAGTCATGACCTCATGCGAAAGCGTGCAGACCAAGGCCGCCTCGAAGCTCGGCATCAATCGCAACACGCTGCACAAGAAGCTCAAGGAATATGGCCTGGTCGGTGACGAGTGACGTCGGTGACGAGTGACCGGCGGCCAATGCTGCACGCTACTGCTATGTAACTGGTTGTCAAGGCAGTCGTGGCGTTTCGGGGTTTGGGAGTTGATGTCGTGCAGTCTGCTATTCGATCGTCCGCCA
>DATJTR010000714.1:0-4348 GCA_035503215.1 Pirellulales bacterium | reverse complement strand
CGAGCCACCGACGCGGACGACGACTTTTTCTTCCAGCACGCGGAGCAGTTTGCCCTGCCCGCTCAGACTGAGGTCGCCGATTTCGTCCAAGAACAGCGTGCCGCCGGCGGCGAGCTCGAACTTGCCCTGGCGGGTTTCGTGGGCGTCCGTAAAGGCCCCCTTCTCATGGCCGAAGAGTTCGCTTTCCAACAGCGTCTCGGTGATGGCGGCACAGTTTACGGCGATGAAGGGCTGCTCGCGGCGCGGACTGAGATAGTGAATCGATTGGCTGACGACCTCCTTGCCGGTGCCGTTTTCGCCGAGGATCAGAATCGCCAGCTCGGTCGTGGCGACGCGGCGGATCGTGGAACGCAAGGCTTCGATGGCCGGACTGCGGCCGATGAGCTGCACGCCTTCGGCCGCTTGCTCGACCACCTGGCGATGGGTCGAAAGCAGCTCGGTGAACTGCTGCGTGTTTTCCAAAGCCACGGCGGCATGGCCGGCCAGTTCGGTCAGGGCCAGCTCGTCGTCGGCCGTGAAGTCGCCGCCATGGCGGTTGATCACTTCGAACGCGCCGAACAATTCGCCCTTGCTGCCGCGCAAGGGGACGCAGACGAGGTTGCGGGTTTGATAGCCCAACTGGCGATCGACCTGGCGATTGATTTCGCTGTCGGGACTATGGCTGCTGGAACGGCGGGGCTGGCCGCTGTGGACCACCTGGCCGACGATGCCCGAATTGTCGGGGATGCGCAGCTCGCCCGACTCGACGCCCAGGGCCGGCCGGCCGACGAGCGTGTGATTCGGCCGGTCCCAGAGAAAGATGCTGGCCCGATCGGCGACGAGCAGCCGCGTGGCCGCCTCGGCCATCTGCTTGAGCAGCGGTTCCATCTCGCTGGTTTTGTTCCATTGACTGGCGATGTCGAGAATCGCTTCCAGCCGGCTGATGCGGGCATGCTCGTGCTGCGCGCGGCGGACGGTGTCGAGCGCGCTGGCTAGCACGGCGGCCAAAGCTTCGATCGAGCGGAGCGAATCGGCGCTGGGCCTGGGCAGCGCGCCGTGCAACAGGAGCAATTCGCCGCTGGTGGCATGGCGCACCAGGGGCGAGGCCACCCAATCGCCTTCGACCGCGGCGCTTTCGCGATCCAAGACGTCGGCCAACAGGCCGACGGGCAACGGCCGCGTCGGGCCGAGCTTGGCCACGGTGGTCCAGTGTCCCGATTCGGTGCTCACCAAGGCGGCGAAATCGGCCCCGGTGGCCCCGATCACCAGCGGCAAGGTCTGCGCGAGAAATTCATCGACCTGGTGCAGCTGGCTGCTGCGCCAAAGCAGATCGGCGGCGATGGTGGCCAGCTCGGGATGGTCTTCAAGCGGAGGAAAACTGGCGATGGGCTTGCCCGACAGGGGAAGTGCGGCCACTGTGCGCTGGTCCTTGGCCGATGGAGAAAATGCCTATGCTGTAGTCATCTCGGCACTTCAATCGTACTCCGCTGTAATCGGATTGACAACAAATCGCTCGACAATGGCATCAATTCCGCGTCGTTGTTGCCGCCTGCCTGGGACGTTTTGGGCTGGAGCGGAGCAGTTTGGGGCCAGGAATGGCGCCGTTGAGGGGGAGTGGCCAAAGCGGTATGTTGGCGGCGGGCTGGCCAGCCACCCCTGGGGAACAAGAGCGTCTCGCGGGCGGCCGGCCGAGCGCTGCCGCGGCACATCTATATAAGGAGATACGCCCCATGGGCCTGTTCGAGGGAAAATAGGGATTGATCCTGGGCGTGGCCAACGACCATTCGCTGGCTTGGGCCATCGCCCAGCAGGTGATGGAGCACGGGGCCCAGTGCGGCTTTTCGCATCTGCCGGACCGTGCGGACGACGAGCGGCAGCGCAACCGCCGGCGAGTGTCGCAACTGACCGACGGCGCGCCGAACGCCAAGTTCCTGGTGCCGCTCGACGTGGGGAAGGACGAAGACATCAAGGCGGTGATGGACGAGGCGGCCAAGACGTTTGGCAAGATCGACTTTCTGCTGCACTCGATCGCCCATGCGTCGCTCGACGATTTGAAGCGCGACACGGTCGAGACCAGCCGCGACGGTTTTCGCATGGCGATGGAGATCAGCGTCTATAGCCTGATCGCCACGGTGAACGCCGCCCGGCCGATCCTGAACGACGGAGCCGCGGTGCTGACGATGACCTATTTCGGCGGCGAAAAGGCGGTGCCCGGCTACAACGTGATGGGCATCTGCAAGGCGGCCTTGGACAGCGCGGTGAAGTATCTGGCCTTCGATCTCGGCCCGCGCGGCATTCGCGTGAACGCCGTCAGTGCCGGGCCAGTACGCACGCTGGCCGGGCGCGGGGCGGGAGTGGACGACATGCTGCCGATGTACGAAAAGGTGGCTCCGCTGGGTCGCAACATCACGCATGAAGAGGTCGGCAAGGCGGGAGCGTTTTTGCTGTCGAGCTGCGCCGCCGGCATCACCGGCGAGATTCTGCACGTCGATGCGGGCTACAACATCATGGGTTCGCCCGGCCGGCTGTTGGACGACATCAAAGCGGCCAAGGGTTGAGTCCGGCTGGGGGCAGGCACGGCGAGTCTTTCACCGCGCGGGGCGCGATGTTGTGCAAGCTCGTTCGGGGACAAGGGGACAGTCCCAATTAGCTCCGAGGACTCCGCAAATTTGGGACCGTCCCCCGGGTCGCGAAGCGATGCCCCAGCCGATCGCCATCGCCGTGGTGGAACACGCGGGCCGGTATCTCATCGGCCAGCGGGGGCCCGACGTGCCCCTGGCGGGCTTATGGGAATTTCCGGGGGGGAAGGTCGAGCCGGGCGAAACCGCCGAACAAGCTGCCGTGCGCGAATGCCGCGAAGAAGCGGACTTGCAGGTGGTGGTCGTCCGGCCCCTCGATCGGGTCACCCACCGCTACGAGCACGGAGAAGTCGAGCTACACTTTTTGTTGTGCCGGCCGATCGAGGCGAGCGCCGCGCCGGTGGCGCGATTTCGCTGGGTGCCGGCCGCGGAACTGACTCGCTACGAATTTCCGGCGGCGAATGCCGAGCTCGTGGCGCGGTTGGCCAAGAGCGGGATGGGTTGAAAGCGCGTGAATCGCATTAGCATCGACGCAGTATGGACGCCGTTTGATCGAGCGATGCCGCGCAGGATGAAAAACTTCGAGATGAACGACCTGACTCTAATGCCATGCTCCCGGTGCGAAGCGTCGTGTCTCGCGGCCGCGATGCTGGCGATTCCGCCGAGGACCGTCATACCGCTTTTGCTAGTCTGCATCCTCGGGCTGTTGTTTTTGAACTGGTTCGCCCGAGTGGTGCTCAGGGCGTTGCACTCCGATGGAGATCGCTTCGTGAACAGCGAGAGGGGTTGGCTCCTCTCCAAGCTGCTGCTGACGGCGATGGTCGGGCTGTGCGTCGGCGGATTCTATGCGTACACCGTCGTCGTGGCGCGCGCTCAGGCCAAATTCCAGCACGGCTCTTGTGTCGATTTTGCCTGCGTCCGCGAGGTCATCGAACGCACCAAACCTCGGGAGGCAGAAAACGCGCTGGCGGAACTGCCGACCACGGCCACGGAGATCCGCTATTGGTTCGACGTGCGGCGCGGCGAGTACGAGTTCGTCTTCTTCCTGCCCCCCGGCGATTTTCTGGCCTGGGTCGATGGGCTGGGCTGGGCGCCCGACGACGTGGAGGCCTGCCACAACGGCGGCAGCATCGTGCTGCGCGGAATCGGCACGAGCGACGGTGCCCGCGTCGTGCAGTTTCCGGCCGGCTATCAACTCGACAGCTACACCGTCGATTCGAACAGCACGCCGCGGCGGAGCATCGCCTACAACGAAGCGTTGAAGATGGCCTATCTGGCATTCGTGGCCCCCGTGCCGGACGACCTGATCAACCAGCCTCTTGCTCCGCCGTCGGCGGAGGACGAAAAGATCTGGGTCGAGAACCCCGCCGAGAAGCCCGAGGGGCCGCTGGTCGAGAAATAGCTGCCATGAAGCTCAACCACATCAACCTTCCGGTCGAGGACGTGGCGGCGACGCGCGATTTTTTGGTGAAGTATTTCGGCTTCGAGATTCTGGAAGAAAAGGGACGCGACACGCTGTGCGTGCTCAGCGACCAGGCAAACTGCGAGCTGACGGTCGAGCGTTAAGGCCCCGCCCGCTTTCGCCTGCGGGCCCATTTCTCTAAAATACCCCGCTTGAGGCGGGGGCAGTCTCTTCCGCCGATTTCATTCTTCGCAGGCGGTCTCTCATGGCACGGCGGTTTGTCAGCCAACTGGCGCACCAGGAATCGGTCGACCAGGTGTTCTTGGCTTCGGAAAAACAATTGCGGCCCAACCGCAACGGCAATCTCTATCTGCAGGTCGATCTGTCG
>DATJTR010000713.1:0-13243 GCA_035503215.1 Pirellulales bacterium | reverse complement strand
TCCGACCGACCAGCGCGACGCGCTCCGTGGCGTTCTGGCCGAGGTCGGCTACGCCGGCGCGCTCCTGGCGCGCGAACTGGCCGATGGATCGCTCGAATTGATCGATGGGCACCTGCGGGCCGAAACCACTCCCGACGCCCTGGTGCCGGTCTTGGTGCTCGACGTCAACGAGAGCGAAGCCGCCAAGCTATTGGCCTCGTTCGATCCCTTGTCGGCGCTAGCCGAAACGAATCACGAAGCCCTGCAGGCGTTGCTGGCCCAGGTCGAAACGGAAAGCCAGGCGCTTGGCCGGCTGCTCGACGATCTCGCGCATCAAGAAAGCCCGGTCGCCGACGGGCCATCCCAGGCCGACAAACAACTCCCCAACGAATTGTTTCAGATCGTCATCGAGTGCCGCGGCGAGGAGGAGCAGCGCGATTTGTTTCAGGAATTCACGGGTCGGGGTCTCGCCTGCCGGCTGCTCAATTTGTGAACGTGTGGAGAAACCCGCGCCGCTGGGCCGCCGAACCAAGCGACCATTTGCTGCAGCGTGAAAAGAGAGGATGAATCATGCCGCTGGTCGACGTTCGCGTGGATTGCCCGGTGTACGACTCGTTTCGCGTCCAGCAGGTGGCCGGAATGTTCGACGTGCCGATCACCGAGCGGGCCAGTGCGGCGTTTGCGGTGGAAGTGCCGGGCTTGGACGAGCCGTGGCAAATCGGCTTGATCGTCGGGCCCAGCGGCAGCGGTAAAACGACGATTGCCCGGGCGGCGTTCGGCGAGCGGCTTTACGCGATGCCGGACTGGCCAGCCGAGCAGGCCGTGATCGACGGATTTGGCGACTTGCCGATCCGCGGCATCGTCGGCCTGCTGACCGCCGTCGGCCTCAGCTCGCCGCCCGCTTGGATCAAACCCTATTCGGTCCTTAGCGGCGGAGAACGGTTTCGTTGCGATCTGGCGCGAGCGCTGGCCACGGCGCTGGCCGGCCGCGACGAGCACACAGAGCGGCCTTTGGTGGTGTTTGACGAATTCACCAGTGTGGTCGATCGGCAAGTTGCTCAGATTGGTTCGGCTGCGGTGGCCAAAGCAATCCGCGGCGAAGTAGCGGCGGTGCGGTTCGTGGCCGTGGGCTGCCATTACGACGTGGCCGAATGGCTCGAACCCGACTGGGTCATCGATATGGCCAGCCGCCGGCTGGAGCGGAGGCGTCTTCGGCGACCGTCCATCGAATTGGAGTTGTACCGGGCCGGCCGCGACCTCTGGCCGCTGTTTGCGCCGCATCATTATTTGAGTGGCAAGTTGAACGCCACCGCACGTTGCTACGTGGCGCGGTGGCGCGGCCGGCCGGTGACGTTTTGCGCCTTGCTGCCAGTCATCGGCCGTCGCCGCTATTGGCGATTCAGCCGCATCGTCACGCTGCCCGACTATCAAGGCATTGGGCTGGGCATGCGGGTGGTCGAGGCGATCGGCGACTTGTACCGCGAAGAGCGCCTGCGGATCGGCATCACCGCCAGCCATCCGGCCGTCGTGGCCCATTGTCGTCGCTCGCCACGCTGGCGCTCAGCGGGCCTGCGAAAAACCGGCTCGCTCCATACCGATCAATTCATTGCGAGCTACCGCGGTTCGGCCGGACGCGCCGTGGTGAGCTTCGAGTACATCGGACCGCCGGCTGCCGAGGAACAGGCGGCCTGAACGCCTGCCGAGCACCTGCCGGCGGCGACCGCTGCGACACGCCTGCGAAGAGACGACCTTCTGTAGTGGAACTGACGCACGGATGGCAAGTGGCCGAAGACGAACTCTCGACGATCTGCAGCGCCGTGACGTCCTCACGGTGGTCCGCGTCACCGGCAGCCGCGGCAAGGCGGCCGAGTACGTCGGTTGCACGGTCGGCGCCATCGAGGCCGCCGCCCGGCGCGATCTCGACTTCGGCGACGAACTGCAGAAAGCCGAATTGGCCCCGATCCTGCTGAACTTGAGCAAAATCAAGATTGCTGCCGAGGATACGCGCCACTGGCGGGCGGCAGCTTGGGCGCTCGAACACTTGTATCCCGAGGATTATGCGCTGCGGCGGCCGCGATCGATGTCGGCCGAGCAGATCCGCCGCGCGCTGGCCGAATTTGCCGACATGATCGTCGATGAGATCGCCGACGAAGCCGTTCGCGCGCGGATCATGGACCGCGTCGAACGGCTGGCGCACGAACTGGCCGCCGAGCCCGACGCAGAGGATCGCGATGACGCTTGACGAACTGCCTGGCGGCGATCGCCGACGATTGGCCGGCTGGATGCAATCGCTGCGCCGGCTGATCGCCCGGCGGTTGGGCGGCCAGGCGCCCGCCGAGCAAGGTCTGCTCGTCTGGGGACGTGAATTGCTGCCGCAACATTTCCGGCGGCCGCCGTCGGGCATGCATCGCTGGCTGGCCGCCGAGCTCGACGAACTCACAGGCCGGCGCGGCGTGAAGCTCAATGTCATCGGCCCGCGCGGCGGGGCAAAATCGACCCTCGTTACGCTGGCATACGTCCTGCGCGCGGCGCTCGAAGGCTGGGAGCCTTATATCTGGGTCGTCTCCGACACATGCCATCAGGCCAACGCCCATTTGGAAAACATCAAAGCCGAACTTATCGACAATCGCCGATTGATTGACCGTTACGGCCTGCATCAGGTTCGTTGGCCGACCTGGCGAGCCGCCATCGTCGAGCTGCCGAACCAGGTGCGGATCGAAGCCTTGGGTGTCGGTCAGCGGCTGCGCGGCAAACGCTATCGGGCCTTCCGGCCAACCTTGATCGTTTGCGATGATCTGCAGAACGACAGCCACATGGTTTCGGCCGCGCAGCGCGCGCACACCGACCGTTGGTTCCAGGGCTCGTTGCTCAAAGCGGGTTCCTCACAAACCCACCTGATCAACCTGGCCACCGCCTTGCACCGCGATGCCTTGGCCTTGCAACTCGCACGGACGCCAGGATGGACGTCGCGCATCTTCCGCGCCATCGAGCGCTGGCCCGACGACATGACGGCGTGGCAAAAGTGGCAAGCGCTCTACGCCAATCTGGACGATCCCGATTGCGAATCTCACGCCCGCCAGTTCTATCACGAGCATCAGGCCGAAATGGATGCCGGCGCCGAACTGCTGTGGCCCGAGGAAGAAAGCCTATACGCCTTGATGTGCATGCGGGTCGAAGGAGGCGCGGTCGCTTTCGAACGCGAAAAACAAGGCTCGCCGGCGAATCCCGATTTGTACGAATGGCCCGAGGAGTATTTCGGCCGCGAAATTTGGTTTGACGAGTGGCCGGCCGAATTCCAGCTCAAGACAATCGCTCTCGACCCGAGCAAAGGCCGCGACGCGCACGTCGGCGACTATTCGGCCTTCGTGCTGCTGGGTATCGACCCTTTAGGAACGCTTTACGTCGAAGCCGATCTCGCCCGCCGGCCGATCGCCCAGATCGTGGCCGACGGCGTGGCCCTTTGCCAGGCCTTCAGGCCCGACGCATTCGGCATCGAGGTGAATCAGTTCCAGGACTTGCTTGGCGACCAGTTCGTGGCCGCCTTTCGTTCCGCGGGCATGTGGGCCTTGGCGCCTTGGAGCATCGAAAACCGCGTGAACAAACAGGTGCGCATTCGCCGGTTGGGCGCCTACCTGGCACGCCGCGCCTTGCGCTTCAAAACCCAGTCGCCATCGACCGCGCTGCTCATCGAACAGTTGCGCGAATTTCCCGTTGGCGACCACGACGATGGCCCCGACGCTTTGGAAATGGCGATCCGGCTGGCTGATGAGTTGAATCGTCCCCCGGCCGACGACGGCCTTGGCGACCGGTTGCCGCTCGGTGGCTAAGGGTCACCATCGCGGCGACAAGACAACTTGTGGCAGGCACGAACTCGAGAACCGAACACCGCCCACTTAATGAAGGAGCAACAAAATGAATGACGAGCGCCACGATGGCAAGCCCGCTGCCGTCGCCAGCGAAGTTACCGAGCAAATCGTGCACGACCGGCTCCAGCGACGACTGACCGAGGCCTGGGCAGCCCTCTGGGACAGCTTTGTCGATCCGCGCGAGGCTTTTTGGGACGACGACGGCTCTTGGCTGCCTTTGGCCATGCCGGTCGGCCGCGGGCCCGGCGCGCAAGCTCTGCTGGTCACGGAACCGCAACTCCGCGAAATCCGCAACGAATGCCGGCTGCTGGCCGCCACCAACGAGTTCGCCATCAACGGCCACGAAAACCGCATCAGCTATCTCGTCGGCCAGGGGCACACCTATCGGGCCGCCGTGCGGAAAGGGCACGCCGCCGACGATCGCCTGGTCGCCCAGGCGCAAGCCGTGCTCGACGCCTTCATCCTCGATGCCAAATGGCATCGCCGGCAGCAGGAGATTATCCGCCGCCTGGATCGCGACGGTGAAGTCTTTTTGCGCTTCTTCGTCGATTCCGACGGCAGCACGACCGTCCGTTTCGTCGAACCCGATCAGGTCGCCACTCCTCCCGACTGCGCCGCCGATCCGGCCGCCAGCTTCGGCATCCTCACCGATGCGGCCGACGTCGAAACGGTGCTGGCCTATTATGTCGATGGACGCCGCATCGCCGCCGCCGACATGCAGCATCGCAAGGCGAACGTCGACGTCAACGTGAAGCGCGGGCTGCCGCTATTCTTTCCCGTGCGCAAGAACCTGCGCCGCGCCGACAAGCTGCTGCGGAATATGAGCGTCGTGGCCGAAATCCAATCGGCCATCGCTTTGATTCGCAAACATCAAGGCAGCACCAAAAGCAGCGTGCAGCAGTTCGCCGCCGCTCAGACCGACCTGACCGTCACGCAAATGGCGACCGGCCGCGCGACCAGCTTTCGGAGGTTCGGGCCGGGCACGATTCTGGACGCTCCCAGCGGCATCGACTACGACTTTCCCACCTCGGGGATCGACGCCGCCACGTACGTCACGATTTTGCAGGCCGAATTGCGGGCCATCGCCAGCCGGCTGGTGATGCCCGAGTTCATGCTCACTTCCGACGCCTCGAACGCGAATTACGCCTCGACCATGGTGGCCGAAGGACCGGCGATGCGCTATTTCGCCCGGCTGCAAGCCGATCTCGTTACCGACGACACGGAAGTCATGTGGCGGGTGCTCGCGGCCGCGGCTGCCGCGGGGCGGCTACCGGCCGCGGTGCTCAGCGAAGTCGACATCCAAGTCTCGCCGCCGTCGTTGGCCGTGCGCGATCAGAAGCAAGAGGTCGAGATGTATCAGATCGAATATCAAAACGGCATTCTTTCGCCGCAAACTTGGAGCCAGCGCCGCGGCTTGGACTACGGACAGGAGCAAACCAACTTTGCACAGCACGCCGCTCGTCCGCAAGAGAGTCCCGGCGGCATCGTGATCGATCCGGTCAGCGCCATGGTCGAGCGCGCCACGATGGGCTAAAGCGTCCGCGGAGCGTGCTTGGTATACGCGCCCGGATGTGAACGTAATGATACCGGTGGATGTTAACTAAGATGCGAGTGGCCTAATAACGAATCTTGAAGAAACACATGAATCTGTTAACATCACGAATCATGACGACACTTGAAGACACGCCGAGCAATCAAGCCAAGTTGGCCCAAGCCGACAGCGCCTGGCGCGCGGTGCTCGAACATACGCTGCAGCGCGGCTTTTATGGTCACGCTTCGATCGAGCTGAGCGTGCAAGACGGCACGATCCAAAACATCCGCCGCCGCATCGAACAATTGGAACTCTGAGCGCCGGCATCCATTGCCGCCGCCACAGAACGAAAACTGGGTATCCACGCGAGCCTGCCGCCGGCAGGTATCCCACGAGCCCATCTGCCCGCTGACGGTTTCCCACCATCTGCGAGCAGGTGGGCTTTTTCTTTGCACAAATAGGAACTAACGATGGAAGAACTCCTGCAGGAATATGTCGACTCGCGCGGGGTCGAGATGCGGGTGGATCGGCAGCAAGGCGTGCTCCGCGGCGTCAAGCTGCTGGGCCTGCAGTCGCGCAACGGCCGCAAATATCTTCCCGAGGCCCTGGCCAGCGCCCGCACGCTGTACGAAGGAGCCCGGGTCAACGTGAATCATGCCAAAGGACACCCACTCGCCGCACGCGACTATCAAGACCGCTTGGGGGTGGTTCGTCAGATCGCGCTGCGTGGCGGCGAGGGATTGTTTGGCGACCTGCACTTCAATCCCCGTCATGCTTTGGCCGAGCAATTGGTGTGGGACGCCGAGCACGCCCCGGAAAATGTCGGCCTGTCGCACAACGTACAGGCTCGCACGCTCCGGCAAGGAGACGAGACGCTGGTCGAGGCGATCCTCAAAGTTCACAGCGTCGATCTGGTGGCCGATCCGGCCACGACCGCCGGTTTGTTCGAGCAGGTGCAAACGACTGCCGTGGCGGGCGAGGACAACGTGCCGCTTGTCAGTGCAACCGTCGAGCAATTACGCACGCTGCGCCCCGACCTGGTCCAGTCCGTCGCGGAGAGCGTGGCAGCGGAACTGGCGGGCTTGCGCCACCGCCTGGATGATCTGAATGCCAAGGCGACGCTCAGCGAACGTTGGCTGCTCACCCGCAAGCTGCTCGCCGAGTATCAGTTGCCCGATCCCGAGCTGCAGGCCGGAGCCGGCGGCGACCTGGTCAGCCAAACGTTTCTCGAAGCCTTGCTGGCTGCCGGCGATCCGCAGGCCATGCGTCAACTGGTTGCCGAGCGGGCGCAATTGGTCAAGGCGGCCACTCGAGTCGGCAGCGTCCTTCACGAAGGCCGACCCCTCTCGCGCGAACAACAGTCGGCCTCCCGCCTGGACGATTCCGAGGACCGTATTGCAGCCTTCGTGCGGGCGATTACCTGACGGCCCCGCTCCGTAGCGTGACCGAGCAGGAAGACCAAAACAAGCGTTTCAAGACAACCCTTCCATCCTGGAGTGACGAACGATGACCGACACGATGCGTTGGCGATATGGCGATACGAATCCGGTGGTGAGTAAACCCGTGGCCACGGGAGTGACCATCGAGATCGGCGACCTGGTGGCGCAAGACGCCAGCGGGAATGTGACACCGGCCAGCACGCAAACCTGGACGACCGATCTGCCGACCACCCAGGGCGCGTTTCACACCAGCTTTCTCGGCGTGGCGATGCAGCGTTCGGCCGGCAGCGACAACGGCACCATCCGCGTGGCCACCACCGGCGTCTTCGAAATGGAATGCGCCGCCGCCACGTTCAACCTCGGCGACCTGGTCGCGCCCGGCAAAGCGACCGGTAACGCGCTGCTCAGCCAGCAAGTGGTGGCCGTGGGCGCGGGCAACGAAAGCAAGGCCATCGGCCGAGTCGCCGGCTATGTGAATCCGGCCGGCACCAGCGTGCTCGTCGCGATGTGCAGCACCATCATGCTCGGCGGCCCGCAGACCCCAATGTAAACCGCGCCGCCCTTCCACATTTCCGCTTTACGAATCTTCGCAATTGTCAGGAGACCACCTGTGATCAAAGCTCGAGAGTTGAAACGTCGTTACGAACTCGAAGGACCGCAAAAGACGGTTGCCGACCTCTCCGGTGCGCTGGCCAAGCGGGAAGTACGCCCTCAGGATTTCAGCATTCGCGCCCTGGCCGAAGCTCTCGTTCCCGACGGCCGCGAATGGCTCGATTCGCTCGATCCGCGCCGCGGCGGGTTCATTCAGGAAGCCGGCGACGCCGTCGACGTGACCGCCTTTTCCAACATCACCGGTCAGATCATTTACACCACGATCATGGAGGCCTACCAGCGCGAAGAGTTCGTCATGTCGCGACTCGTGTCCACGATTCCCACCCGGTTCGACGGCGAAAAAATCGCCGGCATCGCCGGACTCGTGGACGACATCTCCGAGATCCGGCCCGGCATGCCCTATCCCTCGGTCGGTTTCGGCGAGGATTACATCGAAACTCCCTCGACCACCAAGCGCGGCTTCATCGTGCCGGTGACCAAGGAGGCGATCTTCTTCGATCGCACGCATTTGATCCTGGCCCGGGCCGCCGAAGTCGGCGAGGTTTTGGGACTCAACAAGGAGAAGCGGCTGCTCGACCTCGTGATTGGCGTGACCAACAACTACAACTGGCAAGGAACTGCCTACAACACCTTCCAAACTTCGGGTCCGTGGATCAACACGCTCGCGGGCAACGAGTTGGTCGATTGGACGAACGTCGACAACGCGGAGCAGTTGTTCGCCAACATTCTCGACCCGAACACCGGCGAGCCGGTGCTGATCAGCGCCAACCAGGTGTTGGTCTGCCCGCAATATCATGCCGCGGCGCGGCGCGTCTTCAACGCTTCGCTCATCGACTACACCACGCTGGGCGGCCCCACTCGTACCCGGGTCGAGGCCGATCTGCTGCTCCGCCAACCGACCTACCAGGTCGAGGAAAGCCGGCTGATGTATCGGCGGCTGTTGGCGGCGGGCGTCACCAATCCGCAGGCGGTTTGGCTTTTGGCCGATTTCCGTAAGGCCTTCGCCTACATGGAGAATTGGCCGATCACGGTGACTCAGGCCACTCAGAATAGCGAGGCCGAATTCACTCAGGACATCGTCGTGCGGTTCAAAGCCAGCGAACGGGGCGCCGCGGCCGTGCTCAATCCGCGCTACGTGGTGATGAGCACGAGCTAAAGACGCATCCGCTCCCTGCCGCGGAGCGCCGACGCGTGTCGCCGCGGCTTGATGGTTGCGTTTCCCACACGCGACGGACGGATGGTTTCGCCCGGCACGTCCCTGTTTGGAGGTAGAAACGCCGATGACTGCCGACTTGGATCAGATTGCCGCGATCAAGAGCAACACGCTGGCGCAAATGGTCGACGTGTCGACCGAGCGCAAGCCCAGCTACACCGAAAACGGCCAAAGCTTCAGTTGGACGCAATATCTCGACCATTTGCAAAAACGGGTCGAATGGTGCAACCAGATGCTCGCCGCGGCCGAGCCTTTCGAAATCGAAACGCGAGGCATCGTGCGATGAACTTCGATCCGGATATTTCCAGCGATCTGTTGCTGGTTGACGGCGTCGAAACCGTCACGCTCGCGGGCAGCCGCAGTGTGACGGTGGCCGGGGCCAAACGCGGCCAGCTCACCACGGCCCAGCAGAGCGCGGCCACCGGCGTCTCCGAACCGACCGAAATCGTCTGGCTCTTGCCGGCGGATAACCTGGACGGCATCACGCCCCGGCCAGGCGACCACATCACCGACTCGGCCAGCATCGGTTGGACGATCGCCACCGTCAGCTTCAGTCCCTTGTCCCAAGTGTGGCGGGCTGGCTGCCGCCGCCAGCGCTGAAAGAGGATCATGAGTCAAAGCATCCCCACGCCACTGCTTCCGCCCAACAACCTCAGCGACGTGGCGAGCGCCGCGGCGGCCCGAGCAAACCTGGGACTCGGCGCCGCAGCGACGCACGCCGCGGGCGACTTCGACGCGGCAGGCGCCGCCGCCACGGCCGAAGCCGCAGCTTTGGCCGCGAGCTGCCAGCGAGCGAGCAATCTTTCCGATCTGGCCAACCTGTCGACTGCCCGGGCCAATTTGGGACTGGGTACCGCGGCGGTCGCCAGCGCGGGCGTCGCTGGCGGCGTAGCGACGCTCGACGGATCGGGGCACCTCGATGCGGCGCAAATCCCCGCGGCCCTTGTCGGGGCCGTGGTCTATCAAGGAACTTGGAATGCGGCCACCAACTCTCCCACGCTTTCCAATGGTGGCGGCGGATCGACGGCCAAGGGCAATTACTACGTCGTATCGGTCGCCGGTTCGACGGCACTCGACGGCATCAGCGTTTGGAACCCCGGGGACGCGGTCATCTCCGACGGCAGCACGTGGGAGAAGATCGATGGCGTGGCCAGCGAGGTCCTCTCGTTCAATGGCCGGACTGGAGCCGTTTTGCCACAAAGCGGCGATTACTCGGCCAGTCAGATCGGACTGGGCAACGTCACGAACAATCTGCAGCTCGTGGCGGCGAACAATCTGAGCGACCTGGCGAACGCCGCCGCGGCGCGGACCAACCTGGGGCTTGGCTCGGCGGCAACACAGAATTCGTCGGCGTTCGATGCGGCAGGGGCTGCCGCAGCGGCCCAAAGCGCTGCCGAGGCGACTTGCTGCCAGACGGCCAACAACTTGTCTGACGTCGCCAGCGCGGCGACGGCCGCCACGAATCTCGGACTCGGCACCAGCAGCTCGCCCAGCTTCGCCAACGTGACCGCCGGACTCATGACCGGCACGCACCACGAGAGCAGTGCATCGACAACCCCATCGCTCATCATCAATCCTGGTTCGTCCAACGGAGCAGGGGTGGGCGCCACCGGCTCGATCAGCGGACGCGACCACGTGATCACGGTGTCGCTGACCACGGGCACGACGCCCAGCATGAACCAAGCGATCCTCTCCGTAACATTCGGTCGAGCGTTTACCAACCCACCGGCCGTGATTCTGATCCCCAGCAATGGAAACGCGGTCAACCCCGGCAACTTTAGCAAGCTGCCGTACGTCGGCTCCGTTTCGACAACCGGGTTTGCTCTGCAAGCCAATTCCACGGCGCTTTCCGCATCGACCGCCTTTAGTTGGACCTTTGCCGTCGTCGGATAGCGGGAGAGGCAAGATGCCGTTTTTCGACAGCGATGGCGCCAATCTGGCCTCGTGGAACTTCACCGTAAACCACATTTCCGCCTGCGTGGAATCTCCCTGCAACCGTTGGCCAATTCTCCAAGCCTAAAACCTGACACGATCGCTATGAGCAACGGATATCTCACCTTTACGCCAGGCCTTGGGACGATCGGTGTCATCTTGCTGGGCGAAGACCGCTCAAGACGCTGGAACGGCACCGCGCTCGTCGACATCGCGGGTATCACCAGCGCCGACTGGAGCTCAGGCGTTCTGGCCGCTAGCGAACTGCTCACCAGCGATAGCGTGCCGACCGGCATTTACACATTCGACCTTCCCGATGGTCTTGCCCCTGGGGAACTGCTGGCCCTGTTTTATGCCAGCCCGACGCCGGCGGTCGGTGCAGCGCCCATCGGCAGCCAGCTTTTACCCTGGACCGGCTCGGCCGTGGCCACGCTCAACGATCTCGACGCCGCCTGGACGACGCCTCTGGTCGAAGCCTATGCGGTCAACGGCGCGCCGATGACGGCGGCCGAGGCCTTGTACATGATCTACGCCGTTTGCGCGCAGTTCGCCTTCACCGGCACCAGCATCACGGCGCGCATGCTCGATGGTACGACGACGGCGATGACGTTCACGGTCGATTCGACCTCGCCGACCGAGCGCACGCGAACCGCGTAAGGAAAAAATCGATGGCGATTGCCGACATCGTCTGCCGCGGACTATGGGGTTCCCCAGCCGCCAACGGATTCGTGATCACTCTGGGCTATTGCTCGGCCTGGTCGTCGGTGTATGGCCGCGTGTTGCTGGCCACGCAACAAGGCATCCAATCGCTCGCGCTCGACGGCATCGATCCGACCAGCATCATCGTCCAGAAACTGCCGGTCGACCGGCAATTGGGGGCGGCCGACGGCATTCCGCTGCCCGCGATCCTGATCACGCCTGCCGGCGAAACCGTTGACCCGGCCAGCGGCACGAACCTGCTGGACGACGTGACCTACGCGGTGCGCGTGACTCTCTTCGACCGCGACAACCAGGAACCGACGCTCGTGGCCAATATGGATCGCTATTTGCTGTGGCGCGAGCGTATCGCCCGCACGTTTCGCAACCAGACGCTGGCCGCCGTTCCCGAGATCTATACGACCACGCTGGATCCGGGCGAAGTCGTCGACGACACGGCTTGGCAAAACAACTTGTTCGCTTCGGTACTCACTCTGCGATTCGTCAGCCGCGAGCCGCGCGGGGCCGGCATCTGATCGATCGCACGCACGAAAGGGTTTTTGATGACTGCAACCAATGCCTTTCTCGGCAATCAGGCACTGTTCGGCGCCGTTCCGGAGACGACCTATGGAGTGACGCCTGGCGCGGGCAACATCGGGGCCTTGACCAGCGCCTATGTCTTCACCGGCGAGACCTTGGCCAAGCACGGCAACGTCGTCGAGCGGCTCGGCCTGCGCGGCACCCGCAGCCACGTGGCCGACGACGCCCGCTCCGGCCCCTACCAGGTTGGCGGATCCGTCGTGCTCGAGCCGACGCCGATCGATCTATTGTTCTGGCTCGAATACATCCTGGGCGGCACGCCCAGTGGAGGCAGCTATACGCTGGCCGAAACCCTTCCCAGTGCCACGCTCGGCTTTGCTCGTGGGCCCAAGAATTTCCGCTACGCCGGCTGCGCGGTCGATAAGGCCACGTTTTCGGGCAGTGCCGGCGGGCTGCTGCGGCTGGTGCTGGAAATCGCCGGTCAGAGCGAAACGCTGGAGACCACGGCCTGGCCCAGCATCACCGCCGACACGACCGGCCCCTACATCTTCAGCGACTTGGCGCTCACGATCAACGGTGCGGCGCGTGAGGTCCGCAGCTTCGAACTGGTCATCGACAACGCGCTGGTCAAGAACCGATTCATGAACTCCACCACGGTCGTGAACCTGCCGGCCGGCGATCGAGTGGTCTCGCTCACCACCACCCACGCCTGGGCCAGTGCCAACGCCGATCTCTACGATCCACCGATTGGTGGTTACGCCGGCGCCAGTTTGGAGTTCGCGGCCGGTGCGCATTCGACGGCGTTCACGTTCGGCTGCCTGCAAGCTCCCGCGCTCAGCCCCACCGCCGAAAGGCGGCAGGAAAACTATCTCTCGATCCATTGGACCGTCCGCCAGACCGGCAGCACCAAGGAGCTTTCGGTCGTCAGCAGTTAAGCCGTCGGTGGATCGCCTCCGGAAATGTTTGTAGCGGCGCTCTCTCAAGATTCGCTCGAGCAGGCTGGTTATGTCGCTGTACCTGCAATTTGGCAACTACGTGCACGACCAGGGGGAATGCGCCATCACGATTTCCCGCACTGCGCGGGTCGAAAACGGTATTGTTCTCGGCTACACCGAGCGTTGGGACGTCCAAGGGCGCTTGCAAATCGTCTCCAGCGGCAATCCGGTCGCCGACCGCGGACAGCTTTCGCAGCGCATCACGGCTCTCCAGCAAGCCTACCAGCAGCAGGGAGTCGATCTGGGACTCTACTTCGACGACGGCGCGCCTTCGGTCCATTATCTACAATCTTCCCGCTCGGCCGGCGGCACGCGTGTGGTGCGGCCTCCGGCGTTTCCCACAGGGCAGGGGGCGGAGTATTCGACCTTCCGCACGTTTAGCCTGTCGGTCGAAGCCGATTTTCTCAATTCCGCGCTAGGCCTGATCTCCTGGACGGAAT
>DATJTR010000712.1:0-3623 GCA_035503215.1 Pirellulales bacterium | reverse complement strand
GTGGACGCTTGGATCGAAGTCCGCAGCGCGGCAGGAGCATCGTTGAAAGGGGCGCGGGTGTCGGGCATTTCCATCCGCACTCCGGAGAACACGGAAACCTTCATCTGGCGAGGCATGGAACAGACGCTCGGATTCGAATTCGCTCCGAGTGACGACGCCGGACGGCTCAACCTGCCACCGTTGCCGGAGGGAGCGCTCATCGATGTGCGCATCGATCATCCCGAGTGGGCGCAAATCAAACTGAGCAATTTGAAGGTCACCGGGGGTCGCTTGAGCGAAGCGTCGATGCCGGCGGGAGTCATGACGACGTTCGAACTCGTCGCCGATTCGCGGACGCCGACCACGCTCGATGGACTGGTTTGCGAAACCCTACTGATGTCGCGGTCGTCCACTTCAGCCGAAACGCTGAGACTTCCGCTCTCGATCACCGGCGATCGGATCCGGTTCTGCGCACATCCGGTCACTTACAGTTTCGCCAGGCTGAAGGTTTCGGGCGTCGCCATCACACCACAGTTCGATCGTCTGACTATTTCAGCGGAGGGGGAAAAGAAAGTTCGCTTCCTGGTGCGAAAAACCGTAAACGTCTCGGGACGTGTCGTGCATCGCGACGGCACACCTCACTCAGGAGCGCTCGTCTTTGGCCAGATTGAGAACATCTCGCCCGACGGCCCCGTGCCGGGGGCCGACGAATGGGCTGTTTCCGGAACGGCCGAGACCGACGCGGAAGGGAAGTACACCCTGGCGCTGGCGCCGGGACGCAGCCGCATCGAGGCGAGCATCGAAGGATTCGTGACCGACCGCGACTACGCGGAGCTCGACGTACAAGCCGGCGGCCCGAACGACGTTGGTGATTTCGTCAGCGAACGGCTTCAGCCGGTGCGCGGGCAGGTCGTCGATGAACGCGGCCAGGCGGTGCCGGGGGCGATTGTTCGCGTTCGCCATCCTTCCATCACCGGGCAGCCGGCCGTCACCGACGCCGACGGCAAGTTTGCCATTACCCTGCCCTGGATTCCGCTGGATCTCGATACGCGAAAGCGCAGTTTTGAATTGGACGTGGCCGCTTTTGTCGCCGACCGGCCGCTAGAGGCCGTTACACGGATCGACCTGCGCCGCGCCGATTCCTCGCAAAGCGTTCATCTCGTGCTCCGGCCGCAAGCCTCGGCCGACGCGCTGCTTTCGCTGGAGGACAGCAAGTGGTACCTGGCCAAGACACGGCAAGCGGAATCGGAGCAAGAGGAGGGAAAGTATCCTGCCGGGCAGCGCGGCCAGCCGGCTCCCGAATTGGACGCAGCCGCCTGGTTCAACACCGACGCCCGCAGCCTGCACGACTTGCGCGGGCGGTATGTGCTGCTCGACTTCTGGTTCATTGGCTGCGGCCCGTGCCACCAGGACTTTCCTTCGGTCAAGCTCGTCCATGAGCAGTTCGAAAAACTGGGCGTGACGGTGATCGGCGTCCACAATAACTCGTCCGACGTGGAGGCGGTCCGCGAACATTGCCGGCAGCAGGGGCTCACGTTTCCGATTGCCGTCGACCACACCGATGGCCGGATCCTCGACGCCTATCGCCAGCTTGGCCTCACCGGCTTTCCCAGCTACATCCTGATCGGGCCGGACGGAAAGATTTTGGAGAACGACAACACCAGGGATCGTCCCTCGCTGCGCGCGTTCAAACTGGAAATCATTCGCAAATACGTACTCGAGGGGCGAAATTAAGTGGCGGCATCCCCGGGGCGGAACCCGTTCGGTTTGAGCCGTGGTGCAGCCAACGCCGGTCCGTATCACGGACCCAATGCCCGTCGTCGCCCATTTCTTCGCATTCGGGTCTGATTTTCGCACGAGACGGGCTGTGGCGCGATCTTCCCCGTAGCCGTCGAGGCGATCGCACTGCTGCTGGGTCGTGTCGAGGCGGTACTCGAAATCCCTTTCGATCGGAGCTGAACATGATTGTCGAGCGTTCAGCGCGGTTCGACGCCACTCAACTCATCGCGATCGATTCCCCCCCTAGCTGGCCAAACGGTAGCGGCCTGTTTTGAGGCTGGGCATGGGAGCCCGCGTGGACCTTCAAACGGGTTAGAGCGGCCAGAGGCGATTGCGACTTGCCTGACTGGATGCGTGGCCCAGGGTTTGCACCACACTTGAGCCACTCGGCCGCTTTCGTCGCGGGATCCCGATGGTTCTTTAATCGAGCAGGCACTCCATGGTTCAATCCATGCGAACGATCGGCAGACTGAATTGGGCCTTGGCCGAAGGATATATCCCCGGCGAGAGTCACGGGCCCGAGCCGGCAATGACGAGCCACGAAACTCTTTGCTTCCTGAACGCCGGCAAAGAGGACGCGCACGTGACGATCACGCTATTTTTCGCCGATCGGCCGCCGGTCGGTCCGTATCGCGTGACCGTGCCTGCCGAGCGGACGCGGCACGTGCGAATCAACAATCTGAACGATCCCCAACCGGTGCCTCGCGACACCGACTTCGCCAGCTTGATCGAAGCGGATAAGGCGGTCGTCGTGCAGCAGACACGGCTCGATTCGCGGCAGGCCGAAAACGCCTTGATGACGACGATTGCCTTTGCGGATTGACGGCGCGCCGCGGTGGCGGGAGCGGTTTTCTGAACGTGGCCGAGCAATGCGCTGCCCGGCCGCTTCGGTTGTCGGCCCGCACGGCTCCCTCGAGTCAAGCTCATTCAGGCTGGGCACGTCCGGAGGTGATTCGGTTGGCGAATGGCTGGAGGCGCGCCAGCCGGCAGCGGCGTTTGCGGGATCAAGGCATATTCTGACGACGAGGCGGGACGATGAAAGCAAAACAAGTTCATGGCGATCCGAAAACGTTCGTGGTCGTGCTGGCCACGGACGAAGAGGCGAGCGAGCAGTTGCTGGCCTTTGCCAAACAGTATCGGCCGGGGAGTGCCAGTTTCACGGGAATCGGGGCCTTCCAGAAATGCGTGTTGGGTTACTTCGATTGGTACGAGAAGCGATACCTGGAAAACCCGATTGACGATCAAGTGGAAGTGCTGTCGCTGGTCGGAAATCTGAGTTGGGTCAAGGATGAGCCGAAGTTGCACGCGCACGTGGTCGTCGGCAGGCGTGATGGGACGGCCCACGGCGGCCACTTGCTGAAAGGCTGGGTGCGGCCGACTTTGGAGGTGGTGCTCGTGGAGTCACCGGCCCATTTGCAGCGGCAGCTCGATCCGCAATCCAAGATTCCGCTGATTCGACTCGATGCAAGCCAACCCGGGAAGGAGCAGCCTTGAGGCGGCGCGCGATGAAAAATCCCGCAATGGCCGTCGGCACGGGGGACTCGGTGGGAGTGGGCCGGGCGACCGTGCGCGAATTCGCCCGGCGCGAGGCCTCCAGCGGTCTCTTGGCCCGCGGCGACGACGGATTGCGGGCCGTCCAGCACGAGGTCGAAGCGCTCGCAGGGCGAGCCGTGGTGGTACTCAGCGACTTGGCCGATCCGGCCGGGGCCGAAGCAGCGGCGAGCGGGGTCGAACAGCAGCTCGGACCGATCGACGTTTGGGTGAACGACGCGATAGCGTCGGTCTTTTCACCGTTCGTGGAAATGATGCCGGAAGAGCTCCGTCGTGCCGCCGAGGTGACTTATCTCGGTTTTGTGTGCGGCGTG
>DATJTR010000711.1:0-6685 GCA_035503215.1 Pirellulales bacterium | reverse complement strand
CGATGGCCGGCTGTTTGTCGTGGCCGACGGAAAAAGCGTGCTGGCCTTCGACCGCGACGCGACGACGCCGAAAACCGTGCTCAGCGGACTCACGGCCGCCACGAGCGTGGCCGTCGATGGAAAGGGGCAAATCTATGTCGGCGTTGGCGATCCCGACAACCAAATCAAAGTTTTCGCGGCCGATGGCAAACCGATCAAAACGATCGGCCGGGCCGGTGGCCGGCCCCTGCTGGGGCCGTGGACACCGGACGGCATGCGGTTCGTCGATAGCATCGCGCTCGACGCGGCGGGCAAACTGTGGGTGATGGAGAACGACTGGACGCCCAAGCGGGTGAGCGTGTGGAACGTCGAGAATGGATCGCTGGAGCACGAGTTCTTTGGTCCGACAAGCTACGGGGCGATGGGGGGGGCAATCTGCCCGGTCGATCCGCTGGTCGTCGTCGGGCAGGGCTGCGAATGGAAGATCGACGCCAAGACCGGCCACGCGACGTGCAGCCGGGTGATTCTGCGCGAAGGGATGGAACTTTCGCGTTTCGCCACCTCGCCCGAGGGACGCACCTATTTGTATGTGGCCAGCTCGGGGCTCTACAACGCGGGACCGTTGCGGGTTTTCGAGCGGCTAAAGGACGGCCAATACAAGTTGCGGACCGTCTTGTTCTACGCCGATGCCGAAGGGCACGAATTGCCGGTCGCCGAACATGGCAAACCGCTCGGGGCGAAGCAAACCCTGGTTTGGGCCGACGCCAACGACGACGGCCAGCGGCAGCCGGAAGAAATCAACGGGGCCGAAGGCGAAACGCGTTTCTTCGGCTGGTACATGTGGCTGACGCCCGACCTGAGCCTGTACAGCGAGAACAAGCAGTTCAAATGCGTGGGCTACACGGCCTGCGGAGCGCCGCGCTACGACCTGAAACAGCCGATCAAGATGCCGGCGGTCGGCTTGGGCTCGGCCGATGGGCGGCGCGTGCTGGCCTGGGGAGAATATGCGAAGGACCGCAGTTGGTTCCGGGCGTTCGACATCGCCAGCGGCAAACAACTGTGGCAATATCCGGACACGTTCGTGGGCGTACATGGCTCGCACAACGCACCGCCGCCCGAGGTGGGCCTGATTCGCGGCTCGTTCTCGACGGTGGGTTCGGTGAAATTACCGGAACCGCTGGGCAGCGTGTGGGTGATTCCGACGAACGTCGGCGAGTGGCACATCCTCTCGGAGCACGGGTACTACGTGACGCGGCTGTTTCAGCCCGACCCGCTGAAAGTCGTCTGGCCCGATTCGGCGACGCCGGGTGCCGACCTGGACAACGTGCCGCCGGGGATGGGGGGCGAGGATTTTGGCGGCTCGATCACGCTGGGCAATGACGGCCACCTGTACGTCCAAGCCGGCAAGACGGCGTATTGGGACGTCGAAGTGACCGGCCTCGACACGGTCAAGCCGCTTACGGTCGGCACACTCACGATCGAGGCGGCCGATCTGCCCGTGGCTCGGCGGATGCGCGAAGACTATTTGCAGGCCGAAGCGGCCCGGCAACCGCTGTTGGTGAAAAAGCTGACGCCGGCGAAATTCACCGGCAATCTGCCCGAAGATTTTCCGAACGCGACGATCCTGCAGTTTCAAAAATCGGAAGACGCCGCGGTGCGGGCCACGGCCACTTGGGACGACCAGAATTTCTATCTCGCCTGGGAAGTGCGCGACCAGACCCCCTGGGTCAACGGTGCCACGGACCGCGAGATGATGTATTTGGGCGGCGACACCGTCGACTTTCAACTCGCGACCGATCCGGCGGCCGATCCGCAGCGAACGGAAGCGGTGCTGGGCGATCTGCGGCTGTCGATCGGCCCGTTCCAAGGCAAGCCGCAGGCGGTCGTCTACCGCCGCGTGGCCAAAGAGCAGCATCCGCGCAGCTTCAATTCCGGGATCGTCAAGGATTATCGGATGGAGAGCGTGCTGCCGGTCGAGAATGCCGAAATCTACCAGAGGAACTTGGGCAACGATCGCTACGCGGTGGAAGCCCGCGTGCCGCTGGCGGCGCTTGGCCTGGCCCCGCGGCCGGGGCTGGAGCTGCGGGGCGATTTCGGCGCCACGCATGGCGACCCGGCCGGCCAACGCACCCGGCTGCGCACCTATTGGGCCAACCAGCACACCGGATTGGTCGATGACGCGGTGTTCGAGCTGAAGATGGAGCCCGCGCTATGGGGGACGCTGCACTTCGCGGAGTGAGGGCGTGGGGTGCGGTTGCTCGTTCGGGCGCGGGAGATTGACTCGCCTACAAAATGTAGCCGAACTGGCCGGAATGTTTTGACAATAGAGCTCGGATTCAACGCGCAGGCACCCCCTCAAAGACAGGCCGCCCGGCCGTGATCGACCGTTTTGAGATCGTCGCCCCGGGTTCGCCGCGTCCGCAGGCCGAGAGGATCATTTTCTGCGACGGCACCGGCGGAGCGCTGTTTCAAGCGGCGACCGATCTCGAGCTGAGCCACTGGCGGCCCAATTGCACGCCGGCGGAGTATCGGGCCGACACGTCGACCGAGATCTGCTTCCGCTTTCTCGATTCTCCGCGGCCGGGCCAGTGGACCGTGGCAGTGAACAATCACGTCGACGTCGATGGCATTCTGTCGGTCTACGTGCTCGTTCACAGCCGCCACGCGCTCGACAATCGCCAAACGATCGTCCAAGCGGCCGAACTGGGCGATTTTTGGGGCTGGGGCGAGCCCGCGGCGCAGCGGCTGTTCCAGGGGCTCACGCTGCTGTTCGATGACAAACGGCCGGCGGGGGAGATCTACGCCGAGGCGTTTCGCCGCGTGCCGGGGCTCATCGACGGCAGCGATCCGGACAGCGCGGCCATCGACGCGGCACTCGCGCCGCTGCGGCGCGGCGTCGAACTCGTCGAGCAGGGACAAATCGTTCGCCGGCCAATGTCCGCCCGACTGACGCAGTACATCATTCCGTTGGAAGTTGCTGGCGACGACGGCGGGCCGGTATCCTATGTGCCGGAATTCAACGAGCAGGTTTCCGAGGCCGCACTGCTGTGGCCACAGGTGCGGGCACGCTGGGATTTCGAGCAAGTGTGCCTGGTTTGCTGCGAGCGACGCGGCGGCTGGTTTCACGACCTGTGGTTTCCCGGCTACTTGTGGGCCGACACCGCGGGGTTGTGGCGCATCAGGGGAGTCGACTATCACGACAACATGTCGCATTACACGCTCGATCACCGGCCGCTCCTGGCCGCGTTCGAGCGGCTACAGCAGCAGGAGCGGGGCGCCGGCCAATGGGCGCTGGGCGGAACCGCGAGCCCGCTGGGCGATGTGCTGACCGGTCGATTTCCACTGGGGGGCCGGTTTGCCGATGCGTCGGGCGCAAGCGCCGCGAGCAGCCTGGCGCCCGACGCGGTCGCCGCGGCACTGGCCGGGCTGTTCGACGCTTGAGAGCGGCAGCCTGCGCCGCTCGTGTCGCGCGCAAGAATCGGCTAGGCTAGAGGCCGTGATCGCCCCAGCGATGACCGGCCCGACACCAAAATCATCCCACCCCCAAGGCGAGTGAAACGCGATGCACAAGAACCTATTGTATATCTTGATCGAAGCGGCCGCCGCTTGGCTGGCGGCGGCCACGGCCGCCTGGTGCGACGAGCCGGCCCGGCCGATGGCCTGCATCGATGGCACCGGCGAAGGCTGGCGGGAAATGGGCCGGGATGATTTCGCCGACGTGAACTGCGATCCCGACACCTGGTCGTGGAGCACCGCGGGCTTGCACTGCACCGGCCAGCCCGTCGGCGTGATCCGCACGAAAAAGCAATACACGAATTTCGAGCTGGTCGTCGAGTGGCGGCATCTGCGCTCCGGCGGCAACTCGGGGGTGTTCGTGTGGGCCAGCGAAAGCTCGCTCAAGGATTTGCCGAAGGGCAAGCTGCCCGATGGCATCGAAGTGCAGGTGCTCGATCACGGTTTTACCGAGCAGTATGAAAAACAGACGGGCAAAAAAGGGGACTGGTTTACGACCAATGGCGACGTCTTTCCCGTGCGGGTCAAGATGACACCGTTTCCGCCCCTGTCGCCCGATGGCAGCCGCAGCTTTCCGAAAGAGAAACGCTCGAAAGGCATCGATCAGTGGAACCACTATTACGTGCGGGCGATCAACGGCGAGGTGCGGCTGTGGGTGAACGGCGGCGAAGTTTCGGGCGGCACCGGCTGCGACCCGAAGAGCGGCTTTTTGTGCTTGGAATCGGAAGGAGCGCCGATCGATTTTCGCAACCTGCGAATCCGCGAATTGCCCTAGGTGGTCGAACTCATTCTGCCGGCCGCGTAAACTTGTCGTGCTCCATTGTGTTGCGAGTCGGCTTTTCTGAACCGTCATGGATGCAGAACCAAAACTGTTCGCCGTATACCTGGGGGGCCGGGCGCCGAAGTGCAACACCGAACTGCACGACGTGGTGTTCGCCGTCGGCGCGTCGATCGAGGCGACTTACGAGCGGTTGATGGATGCCTGGTTCGGCGACCCCTTGAGCGTACACATCGACTCCTGGCTCGCGCTTGGCGAAGTCGATGGCCATCGAGTGTCGCTGCACCGTGAACCGAGCGGGCGGCCCGAGAAACTGTTCTTCATCAACCTGGGAGCCTATCGACCGGGCGAATTCACCGAGCTGCACGCCAACGCCTTTTTGGTCGGGCGGGAAGAGCAAGAGGTGAAAGTTCGGGCCAAGAGCTGCCTGCTCGGCGGCACCGACTCGCTGCACACCGACGATTTGTTCGACGTCGACGATTGCCTGGCGATCGATCGGGTCGATGGCTGGCACATCCATCTCCAGCCCGCCGCGGCGGCCCGGCCGCTCGTCCCCAGGAACGGTTACCACGTGATTCCGCAGCACGTGGTCGAGGTCTACGCGGCCCGTCGTGGGCTGCTGCCGGAATAGTGCGGTCAGGGCTGAGAACCCGATCCAGGCCAGGTCGGAAAGCCGAGCCGAGTGCCTGAATTCGTCCGCTACTTGATTTTTTGCTTGATCACTCTACATTTGTCGTATATATTCGACACACGTCGATCCTACGGAGACTTTGCGTGGCGAAAGAACCTAAAACGAAACCGGTCGCCCGGGACGAGCTGCGTTCGCTGACCGACGCGGAGTGGGCCATCATGCAGGCCGTCTGGGAGCTGGAGCCTTGCGCGGCCGGCATGGTGCAAGAAGCGCTGCAGGGAACGCGCGGCTGGGCGTACAGCACCGTCAAAACGACGATGGACCGGATGGTCGCCAAAGGTTTGCTGACCACGCATTCGATCCGCAATCTACAGATGTTCACGTCGCGCGTCAGTCCGAGCGAAGCCAAGCGTTTCGAATTGCGGCGATTGCTGAGCCGCGCTTTCGACGGAGCGCTCGGGCCCATGATCCAATTCGCCGTCGAAGACGAAGGCCTGTCGGCCGAGGAAATCAAGACGCTGCGCGGACTGCTGGATGGCGCCAAGCGACGCAAGCCTTAGCGGGCTCGTCCGTCAGCCGGAGGAAAAACCATGCCCGACGCAATCGACTCCTCGATTACGCTCATCAACCGCTTGGGCGAGGTCTACTGGGATTTCGCCTGGGTGATGTTCGTTCAGGTAAGCGTGCTGGCCTGCGTGTTGTTTGTCCTGGATCTGGTGCTGCGGCGGAAGGTGCGGGCGGTGATCCGTTATTGGATCTGGCTTTTGGTGTTCGCCAGGTTGATCCTGCCGACCGACCTCCGAACACCGGTTAGCTTGGCTTATTGGCTGCCGGCCGGCGAGAATTCCCGCACCCAGCGACCCGGCGAAACAGCCGAGTGGAGTACCGACACTCCGATGATCGATCGAACCGGCACGATCGACGCCGCCACGGAGCCTCTCTCCGACAGCTTGTCCAATTCTTCGCCGGAGGCTAAGGCCAAAGCCGCTCCGGAAAACCTACCGCCAGGGGATGTTTTCACGGCCCCTCTCCCGCCAGCCGCATCGGCTTCTCGCGTCCAGCTCGATTGGAAGGGAATGATTTTCATCGCGTGGGGCACGGTGGTGGCGATCCTGCTCGTGCTGCTTGCTTGGCGAGCGGGCAAGGTGCGTGCTCTCGTCGCGGCGGCGGGCAGCGCGCCCGGCGAACTCGAGGCGCTGCTCGGAGAATGCTTGCCGAAGGTTGCGATGGTGCGCGGCCAGCTGCGATTGCGGATCACCAATCGCTTGGGCAGCCCAGCACTTTGCGGCTTTTTCCGGCCAACGATTTTGCTGCCGAGCCATAGCCTGGCACATCTCGATCGCGAGCAAATCCGCTTGATCTTCTGGCACGAATTGGTGCATTGGAAGCGGGGCGATCTGCAACTGAATTACTTGCAGACCGTGCTACAAATTCTGTACTTCTACCATCCCGCAGTTTGGCTGACCGGTTGCATGGTGCGGCGATTGCGCGAAGAGGCGGTCGACGAAACCGTGCTGGTGATCGCGCGGGGCGATGCCGATCGCTACGCCTCGACGCTCTTGGACCTCGCCGCCATGGCGCTCGATCCGGCCGAGTCGATGCTACGGCTGGTTGGAGTCGTCGAGTCGCGGGCGGCGCTGGCCGGAAGGATCCGGCGGATCGTCGCGCGGCCGCTTCCTAAAACGTCGAAAGTCGGATTGACCGGCCTGGCCGCGATTTTGGCGCTGGGTCTCTTGCTGGTGCCGATGGCGCGCAGTGAGCGGCCGGCCGACCAAGAACAACCG
>DATJTR010000710.1:0-4633 GCA_035503215.1 Pirellulales bacterium | reverse complement strand
TCCACCGGCCCGTCGATGGCGCCCATCGTGATCACGATGCCCAGCACGGCAGCCACGATGCCGAAGCCCGGCATGGCGTCGGCCGTTTTGCTCAGGGCGGTCAGCGGGGCGTGGTGTTCTTCCTCGATCGTGTGCAGCTCGGTGTCCAGCAGCATCGAGAGCTGGCTGGGCGTGGCGGTTCCTTCGATCACCGGCGAGAGCGCCCCGCAAATGAACTGCGACACGTGATGGTTATGCGCGATGAGCGGATACTTGTTGAAGATCGTGCTCTCGTGCGGATGGGCCACGTGCGGTTCCAAGGCGATCAATCCTTCGCGCCGGGCCAGCCGCAGCAGGTCGTAAAGCGTCTTGAACAGCTCGCTGTAGGTTTGCTTGTTGTAGGGAGATCCCTTGAGGGTCCCCAGGATGCCGCGCATCAGGTCTTTCAGCACCTTGACCGGCGACATGATGATCAGTGCGCCCAGCGCGGCCCCGCCGATGGTCAACAATTCGGTGGGATGAATCAAAGCCCCGACGGTTCCGCCCGACAGGGTGAACCCGGCCAGCACCGCGGCCACGACGACGACCGCACCAATGATTACGAACATGAGCGTCTACTCGCTGTTGATTTTTCACCCTGCGTGGCAGTCTCTCGACAGGCGGCGGCACGCTGCCCGCCGTCAGACTCGCCCCAGGGCGTAAAGTTATATAGCATCCGCTCGCGAGTGGCGGCTGGCCGCGATGTCGAAAAATCGCTTCATCGGCCCTAGGCCCGGCACAATCGTCACCACCGGCTCCCGGTGAGTTGACATTGCCGACTCACTCGGGTGGTGTCCCCCACATTGGCAGAGGGACCGACTTATGGTTGCTGGGGCAGAGAGAAAGAAGCATTGGACGCCGGCGCCAGGCGCGCCGCGTTTGCCTTGGTAAGTAGAAGTCTTGGAAGCGCTCCGATGAATTCGATTCTTGTGGCGACTGCCTTCGCCCATTTTCTCGCCGGGCTGGCATTGTTTACCCTGGCGGGCATGACCGGCCTGGCCGTGCTCCGCGCTGCCGGTCGTGCGGCAGCCGCGTGGTCGCTGTTGGCCTTGGCGGCGCTCGGCGCTGCCGAGTGGTGCGATTTGGCCGTGGGTGAAGTGGCCCGGCCCCTCGTCTGGCAATGGGCTCGATTGGCCTTGGAGATGACGGCCCTGGCGGGCCTGGTCGAATTAGGCCGCCTGCGGACGAGCGGTTTCCGCGCGGGACTGTTGCCGCGGTGGAGCTATGCCATCCTGCTGCCCGGCGCGCTCGTCGCCGCCTATCTGGCCCGCTGGAACACGCTGGAGTTTGCCCTGCGCTTGGCTCTCTGTTGGCAGGCCGGCTGGCTGGCGGCCAGCTATCTGCTGCGCGGCAAGGAGACAACGCGCTTTGGCGAGAATTCGGTGGCGGTCGGTTCGCTCGCGGCGCGGGCGATTCTTGGCGGCTTGCTCGTCTATCTCGTCACCGCTTGCGCCTCGGCTCCGCTGCCTAGCCTGGTGGCCATGGGACGAATCGGCCCGGCCACCGTTGCGGGTCAGGCCACGATGAGCAGCGCACTTTATTACTTGTTGGCCGCCTGCGTCGCGCTTCCTTTGCCGGGCATGGTGGCCGCTTTGGTCGCCGTGGCCATCGCCTATTTCGCGTTCGGTCCCAAGGGCGAGCAAAACCGCCGGGCGCTGCTCGGCTGGCGCTGTGCCTGGCCGGCCGGCTTCGGCGTCGTGGCTGTCGTGGGTTGCCTGGCCCTGGCCGCGGCCGGCGTGACCGACGAAGACCTGTGGGCCGCCGATCAAACGGCAGTGGCCGCCGACGTGGCTGGTGGCGACGCGCACGATCGCAGCGCGGGGGACGATCAAGAGCAGGTCGAGATCGAGCAGTCCATGAAGAAGAAGATCGACACCGATACCCCGGTCATGCGCCAGGCCAAACGAATCGGCTTGGGCCTGTCGCCGATCTTCCTTCTCATCCTGCTGATCTGGGGCCTATCGCGCCTGCCGTTCGTGCATTGAGCCAGTCAGCGCTCGAAGATCCCACATCGATCAACTTGGCCCGATCGTTGGCCGGCCCACCCCGCTATTTCGACGCATCAGCTCGGGCGTCGAGCCCCTTCGGATCGAGGTCGATCTGGAAGTTGCGGAAGCGGACTTCGGTTTTGCCTCCCGCGTGGAGCTGCAGCGCCGTGATGCCGCGCCGCGCGCCGAGTGAATCGTCGAGATCGACGCACAGGTTGCCGTTCAGCCAGGTGCGGACATGGCTGCCGAGGCAGACGATCTCGTAGGTGTTCCACTCGCCCGGCTTGATGAACTGTTCGCCCGACTTGTCCCAGAGCAAGCCGCGCCCCAGTTCTTCGTACAGCTTGCCCCACCAGCCGACGCCGATGTCGGCCTGATAGCCCTTCACTTCGCCGTCGTCGCGCGGCTCGCTGTGGATTTGAATGCCGCTGTTGCCGGCGTTGCCGACCAGCTTGACTTCGACCGTCATGCGGAAGTCGGCCAGTTGCATGTCGCTCTTGAGGAATTCGTTCCGCGACAGGCCTTCGGTTCGGCCGACCAGTTCACCACCATCGACGCTCCACAGCCCGTCGGCTCCGTACCAGCCGGTCAGGTCCTTGCCGTTGAAGAACCCGGCCAAGTTATCGGGAGTGGCCAGAATCGGCACTTGCTTGCTGCTGGCCAGGTAGGCCGCCAGGCCCCGCACCTGCTCGGGCGAAAACGGCACGAGCAAGTTGTCGGGCATCATCGACTTGTCGCTCAATTGCTCCTTCTCGATCTCTTCCTTCGGCAGCACGAGCAGTTCGTTCTGCGTCTGCACGGTCACCGAGCGGTCGTCGCGTGCCTTGATGATGCCGGTGATCGTGCGGCCGTCTTCGGTCTGAATGATGCTGGGCATGTATTCCTTCACCAGCACCGCGCTCGGATCGACGACGTTCGACAGCAGATAGTCGAGGTTTGCCCGGTTCGAGCCGGTCAGATCGGGTCCCACCTTGCCGCCGATGCCGAAGAGCGTGTGGCATTGCTGGCAGGTTTTGGCAAACATCGCCCGGCCCAAGTTGGCGTCGGCCGGCGGGCCGTTCGACTCAACCAGCCGTTTCAGGTCCTGCATCATCCGTTTTTTGTCTTCGGCCGTGTCGCGCGAGGTACCCCACATGTCGGTGATCTTCGCAGTGATCGCTTCATCGTTCAGGTTGCGCAACTGCCGCACCAGGTCGGCCGAGAGATCGGTCACTGGCACTTTCTTGGCCGCCAGCGCTTCGAGCAGCGGCCGGGCGTATTCCACGCGGGCACACAGCGTACCCAGCCCGTCGCGACGCTCGCCCGGTTGCAGCGAATCGTACGCCGAGAGAATCAGCTTGGCGTTTTCCGGATCGTTGTATTCCGCCATGCCGCGCAGCGCGCCGCCGATCAGCACGGGGTCGCGGGTCGCCACCAGCTTTTTCAGAATGTCGGGCAGCTTGGCGTCGCGGGCTTTGAGCAGCGAGGCCAATGCCTCGGTGCGCAGTTTGCCGTCGGCCTTCGTGTCTTCGACCACGCCGCGCAGCTCGGCCAGCACCGATTGGTCACCCAGCGTCACTGCCAGCGCCTGCAGTTGCAGCCGCACGCCGGCATTGTCGGTCTTCTTCAGCCGGTCGAAGGCCGCCTGCCAGGCAGGTGGCGCCGGCACTTGCCGGCGGCCTTGGAAGGCGGCGTTCAGCGCTTCGAGCATTTGCAACTGCCGCTCGGGGGCCGTCTGGTTGCCCAGCGTTTCAATCGTCAGGTTGACCGCTTCGGGGGTGCCCACCAGCCCCATCCGCCGTGTCGCGAATTGCAACAGCCGCGGCAACTTGCTGTCGGCGGCCAGCTTCATCGCTCGCGCCGCATCGACGTCGAACAGCGATTCCAGTGCATACCAATACATATCGGGCAGATTGTGATCGCCCCCGTCTTCGCTGTGCCCGGTCAAAGCGGCCAGCACGTTCCAGCGATCGGCGGCCGGCAGCCGCTGCACGCGCGAAGCCAGGTACAGCCGCACCACCGGCGAAGGATCGCTCGTGGCGAGTTGCTGGAGTTTGGCCAGCGTTTCCGGATCGGCAGCTCGGCTCTTGTCGTCGCCGTCGAGCTGAATCGCCCACGACCGCACGTATTCGTTCTTGTCGTCGAGCAATTTGCGCGTCAGCGAGCCATCGATCGCCCGGGCGGCGTGCAGTGCCCACATCCCTCGCAGCCGCCGCGTTTCGTCGGCGTGTTCCAGAGCCATTTTCTTGAGCGCTTCGAGGGCCGACGGCGCGATCGCTCCCTTGGCCGCGCGCTCGGCCAAGAGTCGCCGGGCGTGCCGCACGTACCAGTCGTTGGCGTCCAGCATGTGCGCGGCAAGTTTGTCGTCCGACTCCTTGGCCAGATCGACGCTCACCGCCTTTGGCTCGCCGTAGGTGATTTTGAAGATGCGGCCGTTCGAGCGGTCGTGCCCTTGCACGTTTCCGTGGTGACAGGCGTTCTTGTCGTACCAATCGATCATGTACACCTGCCCGTCGGGTCCGTAGCGCAGGTTGAGGATCTGCGACCAGGAATCATTCGACAGGCAGAAGTCGGGGCCGTGACTGCCGACGTAGCCCGATCCACTCGGCTTGAGCAGATCCATGTTGATCCGCTGGCCGTGGATGTTG
>DATJTR010000709.1:0-9890 GCA_035503215.1 Pirellulales bacterium | reverse complement strand
ATCGATCGGGCGCTGTGGGTGCAAGTGGTTTATGCCATCGGCATCCTGGCGTGCGTATATCATTTAGCAAACGGCCTTTGGACGTGGGGAATTACCTGGGGCATTTGGACCAGCCCCGCCGCCCAACGTCGAGCGAGCTATTTGGCCGGGGCTTTTGGCCTGTTTCTGGCCGTGGTCGGCCTGAGCGCCCTGTGGGGGGTGAGCACGGTGGACATCAACCGGGCCGAAGCCATCGAAGATCGCATGGAAGAGGCCAAAGAGGCGGCCCTTGGCGAGGCCGAGCCCGTCGCTGGATACATCATCGACGATGCATCGCAGGGCTCCGGGCCAGGCACGTCCGCGGACGATCAATCCGACGACGCGGCCATGACTAAATAGCCGCCTTGGCAGCGAGCAAGCGCCGGCACTTCCAATGGTAGACAAGCACTTTTGACGCGAGTGAAACATCTCATGGCCAACGAACGGGTAGTGATCGTCGGCGGCGGACTGGCCGGTCTGGCCGCCGCCATGAAGCTTGCCGAGCTGGGCATCAACGTCGACCTGATGAGTCTCACGCCGGTAAAACGCTCGCACAGCGTCTGTGCTCAAGGAGGCATCAACAGCGTCAACGCGGTCACCCGTCAGCAAGGGGACTGCGAGTGGCTGCACTTCGACGACACGGTCTACGGCGGCGACTTCTTGCAGCATCAGCCACCGGTGCACGAAATGGTCGAGTGGGGCCCCAAGATCATCGATCTGATGGATCGCCTGGGTGTGCCGTTCAATCGCACGCCCGAAGGTTTTCGCGATCAGCGGCGTTTTGGCGGCACCCTGTTCAAGCGCACCGCCTTCGCCGGCGCCACCACCGGGCAGCAGTTGCTCTACGCGCTCGACGACCAGGTGCGCCGCTGGGAAGTGGCCGGCAAGGTGAAGAAATACGAGTTCTGGGACTACCTGGGATCGATCCTCGACGACAGCGGCGTCTGCCAGGGAATCGTCGGCCAGGACCTGGTGTCGATGGAGATTCGCGCCTTCCCCGCGGCCGCGGTGATCATCGCCTCGGGCGGCTGCGGCTTGCTCTACGGCCGGTCGACCATGTCGATGGCCTGCACCGGCAGCGCCGCGAGTCGTACGTTCCAAGCCGGAGCCAAATATGGCAATGCCGAATTCATTCAAGTTCATCCGACGGCCATACCCGGCGCCGATAAACTCCGCCTGATGAGCGAGAGTGCCCGCGGCGAAGGGGGACGCGTGTGGGTGCCGCGCAAGCCCCAAGACACCCGCGCCCCGCGCGAAATCCCCGAATCCGAGCGGTATTACTTCCTCGAAGAGCGCTATCCGAAATACGGCAACCTGGTGCCGCGCGATATTGCCACCCGCGAAATCTTCAACGTCTGCACCGCCGAAGGGCTGAGCGTCGAACATGATCGCCTGGCGGTTTATCTCGATTTGACCCACATCCCCCGCGCCACGCTCGATCACAAGTTAGGCGGCATTCTGGAGATTTACGAAAAGTTCCAAGGGGTCGATCCGCGCGAAGTGCCGATGAAGATTTTCCCGGCCGTCCACTATTCGATGGGTGGCCTGTGGGTCGATTACGAAGCCAATTGCGACGGCCGCTTGGTCATCGGCTCGGTGCGCAACCAGCAAACGAACATCCCCGGTCTCTACGCGATCGGCGAGTGCGACTATCAATACCACGGGGCCAATCGCCTCGGCGCCAATTCGCTGCTGAGCTGCATCTTCAGCGGATTGCTCGTCGCGCCCAGCGTGCAAACCGCACTCAAGGGACGCAAGGGAAAAGAACCGGCGCCGGCTTTATTCGGGGCCGCTCAAAAGCATCATCAGGCGATTCACGATCGCTTGCTCCGCCGCACCGGCGGGGGCGAAAACCCCTATCTCCTGCACCAGGAATTGGGTCAACTGATGACCAAGGTCGCCACCGTCGTGCGCCACAACGGGCAGTTGGCCGACGCCTATGAGAAAGTGTGCGACATGACAGTGCGGGCTGGCCGCTGTTCGCTGTCGGACACCGGGCAGTGGACCAACCAGAACGTGATGTTCACCAAGGCGCTCTTGGACATGTTTCCGCTGGCCAAGACGATTCTCAAGGGGGCGCTCGCGCGCGACGAATGCCGCGGCGCGCATTACAAGCCCGAGTTTTCGATGCCCGGCATCGAGGCGACCGAGCCGGCCCAGCGTCGCCGCGAGGCGGAACAGTGGTGCGACCGTTTCGAGGCCAATACCCGTCGCTGGCTCAAGTCGACGATCGCCGTGCTTTCGCCCGAGGGGGAGCCGCAGTTGAGCTACGAAGACGTGAACACATCGCTCATTCCGCCGCGGCCGAGGCTGTATGGCTTGGTCGGCGCCGAAGTGATCGAAGAGGTGTGGAATGGGCGGCAGCGCAACCGAGTCGCCGCCGCTACCGCCAACGGAGATAACGCCGCCAACCGCGGGGCAGCCCCGGTGGCTGTGGGCGCGAAGGCCGGCGCGGCCCATTAGCGTCATTTTTTTGGACCAAAGGCAACCTGATGAGTCATTCCAACGGCAGCCATGCCGGCGGCGACGGGGAACATGCCTCGGCCGCACGCTTTTTCGACGTTCGCGTCTTGCGGCAAGACGGTCCCCAGCAGCCCAGCTACTGGCAGCGGCATCGCGTGCAGCTTGAGCCCGACATGAACGTGACAAGCGTGCTGCAGCGCATCGCCGCCAAGGCCCAAACCGCCGACGGCGAGCCCGTGGCTCCGGTGGCCTACGAATCGAACTGCCTGGAGGAAGTTTGCGGTTCCTGCACGATGCTGATCAACGGCCGCACCCGGCAGGCCTGCTCGGCGTTGGTCGAGAAACTGCTGGCCGAGCATCCAGGCGAAATCGAGCTGCGGCCGATGAGCAAGTTTCCCGTCCAGCGCGACCTGCTCGTGGATCGCCGACGCCTGTTTCGGGCTTTGGAAAAGGTGCAGGCTTGGATCCCCGTCGACGGTTACTACGACGCCGGGCCCGGCCCGTTGCAGTCGGCCGCGCAGCAGGAGCAGGCCTATCCTCTCATGCAGTGCATGAGTTGTGGCTGCTGCCTGGAGGCCTGCCCGCAGTACGCCAAAGTCGAATTGGCCCAACGCCAGGGCGAGACGGCCGAGGCGCATCATGCCCGCGAAAACGCGGCCTACGACGCCAACTTCGTCGGCGCGCACGCCATCAGCCAAACGATTTTCTACAACTCCCATCCCACCGGCGCGCTCAACGCCGGCGAGCGGCTCGACGCGCTGATGGAGCAGGGGGGGATTCAGAATTGCGGCAACGCTCAAAACTGCGTGGCCGTTTGCCCGAAAGAGATCCCGCTCACCACCTCCATCGCTCGCGCCGGCCGCGCCGCGACAGTTCGCGTATTCAAGCGCTGGTTCGACCAGTAATCCGCGGAGCTTGGAAATCCAGGAACCGGCCGTTTCCGCCTCCACTCGAGCGGATTGTTCAGGCACGAGCGGGCCCTCACCACAACTCCCACGCACCGGTCCACACCACGTAGCAGCCGAGCAGCAGATTCGTCGTCGCGTGGGCAATCACGCAATCCCACAGCGAACGGGTTTTGATCATCAGCCACGTCACCAGGCTGAACCAAACCGCCGCCGCCAACAGCTCGGCCGGGTGCATCAACATCGGGAACGCCGTGCCGACGGCCAAAGCCGTGCCGTTCACCTCGCCAAACGGCACGTTCCACCAGTCCGGCCGCACGAAAAACCGCATCAAGAACACCCGCAGAAACAACTCTTCGGCCAGGGCAATCACGACCGTGAGTCCGAAGAACCGCACGGCCAAAAAGCCGTATGCCAGCGCCGGCCGGTCGGCCAGTTCTGCCAGCGGGTTATAGGCGCTGCGCCGTCCAGCGTCGAGCATGCTTCGCACGCTCTCGGGCAGGTGGGGTAATAGCCCCATTTGAACTCGCCACAGGCCGATCCAGGCCACGACGCCTACGATTCCGACCACGACCGACAAAATGCTCACTCGGCGGGGAAACACCCGCAAGGCCGGCCAAACGAGTGCCAAAGCGACCAGTGTCAGCACGATCTTCAACGTGTAGACCGCGGGATACGCCGAGTAGGGCAGTTGCCACGCCGGAGCCGTGCTCCCTTCGACCACCGGTTTGGGTTCGAACGAGCCAACGATCGAAAACACGACCAGCGGCAGCACGGGCGCGATCCAAGGACGCGCGGCCAGCCAGCGGGGCGGGGCAGGGGAGGGGGGCGGCGCGCCGGGGCCTTGCTCGGGCCCGGCCGCGGCATCCTTAAGTCGTTCGTCATTCGGATGATCGATCATGGGACACGCCGTTGAACTGTGGATCTCGAAGCAGCGTAGAATAACGGCCTGCTGACTGCCAAGGAAAGAAGAAACTCGATTTGGTCGGTTTTTTGCACTAACCGTCGTCCGCAGGCGGGTTCGCTGCGTGCAGAATGGGATGGGGGGCGGCCTGCCCAAACGGAAACTGGGCTTGCGAAACTTGCGGAGTTCGGCGATTTTTAGTGGTCGGGTGGAAAAGCGGCCTGATTTGCCCTTTGCTAGTCAGGTGCGAGACGCGTATGATGAAATTCCCACGCAGGTTAGCACGCTAGCCTCCCACTCGGTTCCGCGCGACCCCCGCTCGTTCGCTGGTTGGTCTGTCTAGGCCAGTGTTGGTCTGGGCATTCCGGTTCGGTTGGGTCGACGTCGTCCATGGATGGACCGCTTGGGGCTGGTCCTGCTGGGATTTGCCTAGAGGCTCCGCTGCGGAGCCGGCCTGCGACCAGGATGGCAGGTTTCTTCCCGCGACACGTTTTTTTGGGGTGTTTGAGGTTCCCATGGATCTGACAAAACTGCGAAACATCGGCATTTCGGCGCACATCGACTCGGGCAAGACCACGCTCAGCGAGCGGATCTTGTTTTACGCTGGCCGGATCCATCGCATCAACGAGGTCAAAGGGGGCGGCGACGGCGCCACCATGGACCACATGGACCTCGAGCGCGAGCGCGGAATCACCATCACCAGCGCCGCCACCACCGTCGAGTGGAACGACATGACGATCAACCTGATCGACACTCCGGGCCACGTCGATTTCACCGTCGAAGTCGAGCGCAGCCTCCGCGTGTTGGACGGCGCGATTCTCGTCCTGTGCGGCGTCGGTGGCGTGCAGTCGCAGTCGCTTACCGTCGATCGGCAGATGAAGCGCTATCATGTGCCCCGCCTGGCGTTCATCAACAAGATGGACCGCACCGGAGCCAATCACAGCCGTGTCGTCGAGCAAGTTCGCGAGAAGATGGGCTGCGATGCCGTCCTCATGCAATGGCCCATCGGCAAGGAAGACAATTTCCAGGGCGTCATCGACCTGATCACGATGAAGGCCTATTACTTCGACGGTAGTAACGGCGAAAAGGTGCGTGAAGAGGAAATTCCGGCCGACCTCAAGGACGACGCCACGAACGCCCGGCAGGTAATGCTGGAAGGCTTGTCGATGTACAGCGACGAGCTGATGGAGCTGTTGCTGTCGGAAGAAAGCGTCTCCGAGGAATTGATCCACAACATCGTCCGCGAAGCGGTGCAGACCCAGGACCTGACCCCGGTCTACATGGGCACGGCCTATCGCAACAAGGGCGTCCAGCTGTTGCTCGACGCCATTACGCGCTATTTGCCCTCGCCGCTCGACCGGCCGGTCAAAGCCAAGAACTGGGAACACGCCGATCAGGATTTCGCGCTCGAGCCCGATCCGGCCAAACCGTTCGTCGGCATGGCCTTCAAGATCGTCGAGGATCCGTTCGGTCAGTTGACCTTCATGCGGATCTACCAAGGTACGATCAAAAAGGGCGAAACCTACTTCAACCAGCGTACCGGCCAGAAGCAGCGTTTCAGCCGCATCGTCAAGATGCACGCCGACAAGCGGTCGGAAATCGATTCGGCCGGCGCCGGCGACATCGTGGCCGTGATGGGCGTCGATTGCGCCAGCGGCGATACCTACGCCGCGGAAAACAAATACTGCACGCTCGAAAGCATGTACGTGCCCGAGCCGGTCATCAAGATGGCGATCAATCCGGCCAGCCGCGAGGGGGCCGACAAGATGGGCAAGGCCTTGGCCCGCTTCCGCAAGGAAGACCCCACGTTTCGCGTGAGCACCGACGAAGAAACGGCCGAAACGGTCATTGCCGGCATGGGCGAGTTGCACCTCGACATTTATGTCGAGCGGATTCGTCGCGAGTACGGCATCGAAGTCGAGGTCGGCGCACCAAAAGTGAGCTACCGCGAATGCCCCACGAAGACCGCCGAATACAACTTCAAGCACAAGAAGCAGACCGGCGGCTCGGGACAGTTCGCCCACATCGTCGGCAAGCTGGAATGTTTGCCCGATGACGCGCCGGAAACCTTCGAGTTCGAGGACAACGTGATCGGCGGCCGCATTCCTCGCGAGTACATTCCCAGCGTGGAAAAAGGCTTTCGCGATTCGTTGTCCAAAGGTCCCGTGGCCGAATACCCGATCGTCGGCGTCAAGGGGATCCTGGACGACGGTTCGTATCACGACGTCGACAGTTCGGACATGGCGTTCCAGATCTGTGCCCGCAATTGCTTCCGCGAAACGTTCCTCAAGACCAAGCCGGTGCTGCTCGAGCCGATCATGAAGGTCGAAATCGAAGTTCCCTCTCAGTACCAGGGCCCCGTTGCCGGAGAGTTGACCAGCCGGCGCGGCTTGATCGTCTCGACCGAAATGAACGGCGCCATCGCCACGATCGTGGGCGAAGTGCCCCTGGCCGAGACGTTCGGCTACTCGACCGACCTGCGCAGCATGACGCAAGGGCAGGGGACCTTCACCATGGAATTTGCCAAGTACCGTCGCGTGCCGGCGAGCATCCAGGAGGAGATCGTGGCCGAGAAGAAGAAGCAGTTGGTCGGCGCGAAGTAGTCCGACTCGCTGCCCGATTCAAGCCAGCAACGAGGCCCGGGGATATTCTCCCCGGGCCTTTTTTGCGCGCCGACGGCTTCGGCCGGCGAACTTCGAGTTTGGTAAAAAATTGATCGACTCTGCCAATCCCGGTCGCTATGCTACGAACACCTGTTCAGTAGCATTCGCTGCGAGTCGATTGTTCCCGCTCTGCTTGGGAGACCGCCGAGATGTCTGCCGCGCCGCTTCAAGGACCGATGCTTGCCATCGCGCTGCTGTTTGCCAGCATCCTCACCCCTTTCGGCATTCCCCCGCTCCCGCCGGACGAAACGATCATCGCCGCGGCGCCCGACGATTGCTTGCTGTTCGCGGCTTCGGCCGGTACTGCCCAGCCCGATAAGGCCAGCGGCAACCACACCGAGCAGTTGTTGGCCACCAAGCAGATGCAGGCCTTTCTAGGGCAATTTGGCAGCCAACTTACCGCTGCTCTCGATCAGCTCAGTTCGCAGCAGCCGCAGCTCGGACCCTTTGTCGGCGTCGGCAAGCCGCTCATCATCGCTCTGCTCAGTCGTCCGGCCGCCTTCTACGTCGAGCACGTCGAGCTTGCATCCCAGCAACCCGATGTGGTTGCCGGCCTGATCGTTCATTGTGGCGACCGCAAGGGTGACGTTGCCGCCGCGGTCGAAGCGCTGGAAAAGATGCTCTTCGCGGGCCCGGCCGCTCAGGCGGTTTCCGACGCTGAGGTTGCCGGCGTCAAACTCCGCCGTTTCGCGCAAGGGCCAAGCGGCGAAATCCATTGGGGCTTCAAAGACGATTACTTCCTGTTCACCGTTGGCCCCAAGGCGGCCGAAAACCTTTTGGGCCGCGTCGGTGGTGGAGCGAAAAAACCAGCCTGGCTGGTGGCCCTGGAAAAACAGGCCGGCGTCAAACGCGCCAGCCTGATTCGCTACCTGGACGTCAAGAAACTGTTCGCCAGCGCCACTCCCATGCTGCCTGCGAGCGGCCCGAACCCGAAGCTGATTTGGGATGCCGCGGGCGTGTCCGACGTCACCTCGATCTCGGGCATCAGCGGCTTCGGCGACAAGGGAATGGTCGATCGGCTGTTCGTCAATTTCAAGGATTCGCCACAGGGATTGTTCGAGTTGCTGGCCGGCAAACCGCTGGCGGCCGACGATTTGAAGGCGATTCCCAAGAATGCGGTTTTCGCCGGAGCGCTGCGGCTCGATCCGCTCCAGGTCTATAAGAAACTGATGGCGATTTCGGCCAAGATCGATCCGAAGCAGGCCGAGCAGAACCAGCAGCAGATGGAGAGCACCGCGACGAGCATGGGCTTCAGCCTGCAAGACGACGTGCTCGGCTCGTTTGGCGACGTTTGGACCGCCCATAGCCTTATCGCCAGCGGCCAAGATCAAGTCGCCGGCCTGGTGCTGACCGTCTCGCTCAAAAACAAAGACAAGCTCGTGAAACTGCACACGCAGAGTATGGGACTCCTGGCGGCAGCGGGCCGTCATGCTCCGATCACGATCAAAGAGATCAAAGTCGCCGGCAAGCAGGCCTGGCAGTTCGAGCCGGAGAAAGAGGGGGGCTTCTCCGCCGTGTGGACGATCGCGGCCAATCGGTTGATCGTTGCCGGCTCGACCGACGCCTTGAAGGCGCAGCTCGAGCGGGCGGCCGACAGCCCCAGCCTGGCCGACGTGCCGGCCGTGGCCAGCCGACTCAAGACCGACGCGGTCATGGTCACCTACCAAGACACGAAGACGCTCGTGGAGCAATCGCTCGGTCAGTTGCGGCTGTTCGGGCCGGTCGGGATCGCCCTGTTGGGCCAGGCCGGATACAAGCTGGAGATGCCGCAGCTGCCCGATTTCAAGACGATCGCCCCGCATGTTTTGCCGCGGACCAGCACGCTGCGCGTGGACAAAGGCTCGCTGGTCTCGGAAGCCTTCGAAACCGTGCCCGTCTTCGGCAGTGTCCTGGCGGCTGCACCCGCCGCCGGCATCAGTGTGGCAATCATGATGCCGACGATCCAAGCGGCCCGCGAAGCCGCCCAGAGAAGTCAAGGGACGAACAATCTGAAAGAGCTCGCGCTCGGCATGTTGAACATGGCTCAGGCGAAAAAGCGATTCGTCTCGGCCATCTACGACAAAAGCGGCAAGCCACTGTTGAGCTGGCGCGTGGCCATTTTGCCTTTCGTTGGCGAAGAGGCCTTATACGCCCAGTTCCATCTCGACGAACCGTGGGACAGCGCCAACAACAAGCCCCTCTTGGCCAAGATGCCTCGCGTCTTCGTGCATCCCCGCCTGGGCAATTTAGACGGCAAAACGGTCTACGAGGTGCCTGTCGGCGAAAAGACGATTTTCCACGACAACCAAGGCACTCCGCCCACTGACATCAGCGACGGCACCAGCAAAACGATTCTGATCGTCGAGGCCGACGAAGAGCGGGCGGTCCCCTGGACCAAGCCGGAGGAATTTACCGCCAACTACGACCGGCCCGAGCTTGGCCTTGGTCGGCGTATCGAGGATGGCGGATTCATCTTCGCCCGCGCCGACGGCTCGGTGGCCACGCTGCCGCCGCAGGTCGATCCCGACACGCTCTGGAGCTTTTTCACCCGCGCCGGCGGCGAGAAGGAGTCGTGGCCCGCACGCTAGCAGGCCATGGCAAAACTCCGTGCACTTCTAGTTAAATAGTCGACACCTCCGCGTCGCGGCGGTATCCTGACCGGCGATTCGAGTTCGCGTTTCGCAGGGCTCGCCCACGGATGAGCCGTGACACTTGTCGGCAGGGAGGCACGCGATGATATTCCGCATCGGTCCGTTGGAATTGCTCCTTTTGGTGTTCGTGGCCGGCAGCGCTCGGCCACCGCTTGGGATTCCCGCAATCGAGGGCACGGCAATCGAGCGGGCCGCCCCCGACGAGTGCCTGGGCTATTTCAGTTCGGCTGGCATGGCCAAGCCCGATCCGGCCAGCACGAATCACACCGAACAAGTTCTGGCCGATGAGGACGTGCAGACGTTTTTC
>DATJTR010000708.1:0-9097 GCA_035503215.1 Pirellulales bacterium | reverse complement strand
AAGTCCTCAGTGCCCAGGTAACGCCGCAAATGGCTGGCGATCGTGCCGCGAGAATCGACAAGGAATTGCCGGCCGCCCCGGCGAATGCGATGAACCTGAATGCTGCCGCAGACGATGCGAACGAACATCGCAATCGAACCGATTGCCCACACGGTCACAGCCAAGCTCAGCCCCGTTCGCAGAACGGTTTGCCAATCAACTGACTGCTGCGGTAGGTCAGAGAGTGCGGCACGCGGCTGGCCGATTGCGTCCAGCCCGTCGATTTCGGCGACGGCGGGGGCGTCGGCAGTCGTGGCGGGGGCCGACTCTGGCGCCCCCTCCTCCGTGAACCGAGGCGTCAAACGCTGTACCAGCGGAGGAGGCGGCGGGGCAGAGTCCCGTGCGGGTTCATCACGCTGCGCCGGAGGCAGCAAGTTCCAAGCAAACGTCGACGTGCCCGAGGTACGCAAGAGCAAGGCGATCACCGGAGTCGCCAGGCTGCAGACCAAGGCCGAGGCCAACACCCCGTGCCGCACCGTCGGCCGGGTCTCGAACAAGCGGGCAATCAACAGCGCCAGCGTGGTGGTCAACGAGATCGCCACCACCACCATGGCGATGCTGGCCAGGATCCCGTCTTTCGGATAGTTTTCCAAGACCATGAGCATGGTCAAACTCCCGCTCGTTCAAACACCCGGCTTGTTGGTTCCTCCCGCCTTGGGAGTACCGCGTGACTGAGCCTGGTCGAGCATCTGGCGGATGCGACTCAGTTCATCCTGGCTCAAACCCCGAAAATCGATCAGGGCCGACATCAACATCTCGGGGGAGCCGCCGCAGACCCGTTCGACGATGTCGGCAATCTTGCCCCCCAGCGTGGCTTGTTTGGCTTGCGCGGCGCTGTAGAGAAACGTGCGGCCGTCCTCGCGATGCTTGAGCCAGCCTTTCTCCTCCATCCGCTCCAAAAGCGTGCGGACGGTGTTGCGGGCGACTTCGCGGCGGGGCTTGAGCAGCGCCCGCACTTCGCTGGCCGACAGTTCCCCCTGCTGCCAGATGCATTCCATGATTTGCTGTTGAGCCGGCGACAACTCCGGCAGCAGCCGACGCTTCTTCGCCATCGACGTTTCTCCTCGGGGCACCGAACGATCCAGGAACACGACCTTCAATATGGTGACGCCCTGTAGCCGGGTCAAGTTCCCGGCTCGAACGGACCGAGCCGCTCATTTCGTCATTTCCCTTCGCCATTCGGCACCTGCCACAATTTCGCGCCCCCCGTCCCCCGTCCGGTCGTCAAAAACGACTTGCCATCGGGCGAGAAGCGGAGGCACTCGACCGCCCCGGTGTGGCAGGCGAACGTTTGTAACCGCTCTCCCGTCCCGATGTCCCAAAGCTTGACCTTGCGGTCCGATCCGGCGGTGGCCAACAGCTTGCCGTCGGGCGAGAAGCGAATTTCGTTGACCTGTCCCGGATGGGCCGCGATCGTCCGCAGTGGCGTGCCGGTGGCGGCATGCCAAACCGTGCACACGCCCGTGCTGCAGGCGATGGCCAAAGACTTGCCGTCGGGCGACCAGGCGACGCTCCCTACCGGGCCCGGCTGCAGAGGAAGCGAATACCGCCGTCCCGAGTTCGGAAGCTCCCAAATGACCGCCGTGCGGTCGCGGCTGCCAGAAATCAGTTCCTCCTGGTTCGGCGAAAAGGCCAGCGCCAGCACGGCGTCGTTGTGACCGATCAACGTTTTGGCGAGCGCGCGCTGCTCGACGTCGTAAATGCGGACGGCGTGATCCAGTGTCGCCGCCGCCAGCAGCTTGCCGTCGGGCGAGAAAGTCACTTCGGCCGACCGCATGGCATTGACCTGCGCCGGGTTGCCTTCGATCCGTTGTTCTTCCAGCGAGGCGACTTCGCGCCCGCTGGCCGCGTCGACCAGCAGCAATTGCTTGCTCGGATATCCGAGCGCGAGCATTTGGCCATCGGGGGCGAAGGCGACGCTGCGCGCGCTGCCCGGGAACGTGACGTGATACTTCTCGGCTTTGGTTGCCGTGTCGTACAGATACAGGTCGGTTTCGTCGCTGTTTCCACCGGCGGCGACGGCCACGCTGGCTCCATCGGCCGAAAATGCCGCGTTCCACGGGAAGGCACGGAAATCGCCGAGCACTGCTGCCGGGCGCCCTTCGACGACGGTCGCTTTCCACAAGGCCAGCGATTGGTTGGCACCGGCAGTCACGAGCCGGGTTCCGTCCGACGAAACCGCCAGCGCGACCACCGATGCCCCGGCGCCGAGATTACCGCGCATCTCGCGGGCAACGGCGTCCCAGGTGCGAATCGTGCGGTCCCAACTGGTGCTGACGAGCGTATCTTGGGCGAACGCCACCGACGAAACCATGTCGGTGTGTCCGGTCAAGGTTCCATTCAGCGCGTACGTTTCGACGTTCCAGAGTTTGATCGTCTGATCTTCGCCGCCCGAAGCAAGCTGTCGGTCGTCGGGCGAGAACGCCACCCCTCGCACTCCCGCTTCGTGGCCCCGCAGCGTGGCCAACTCCTTGCCATCGGCCACGTCCCACAGGCGGACCGTATGATCGGCCCCGGCCGAAGCGCACAGTTTGTCGTTGTGTGAAAAGGCGACCGCGCGGACCGTTGCCGTGTGACCCGTCAACGCGCGCAGTGCGATGCCGTCGGAAACGTTCCACAGCCGAATCGTCCGATCGTAGCTGCCGCTGGCCAAAGTCCGACCATCGTGCGAAAAAGCTAACGAAACCACCCAACCGGCATGACCACTGAGCGCGCGAATCTGCTCCCCCGTCGCCGGGTTCCAGAATTTGATCGCTTTGTCATAGCCGCCGCTGACCAGCGTCAAACCATCGGTCGAATAGGCCAAGGCGGCCGCAGCGTCGGCATGGGCCGGCCACGAACGTACGGGGACCGGGCCGGCGGGTCCCAAGTTGTAGACGCTCACCTGCCCGTCCTCGCTGGCAGTGGCTACGCTGTTGCCGTCGGGCGAATACGCAACCGCCAGAATCGCGGCTGCTTCCGCTTTCGGATTGGGCAGATTCTTCGCTTCTTGCAACATCGCGGTTTGCTGCCGCGCGGCCACGTCCCATAAGCGAATCGATCGATCGCCGCCGCCCGTCGCCAGCGTCTTGCCGTCGGGCGTGAAGGCCATGGCCCGCACGTCGCGTAGGTGCCCGGCCAGCGTGCCGGCAACTTCTCCCTTCTCCACGTCCCACAGCGTGACCTTGCCGTCGTTACTGTCGCCTCCGGTGGAGGCCAACAACTTGCCGTCGGGCGAAAACAGAATGCGTTGAATCGGTCGATCGGCGGCGGCGATTTCTTTGATCTTCGTGCCGGTCGCCAAGTCGCGCAGCACGATCGACTTGCCGGCGCAGGTGGCCAAAATCTTGTTGTCGGGCGAAACCGCCGCCGACACGATGCGCTGCGGACTGTCGGTAATCCGATAGATCTGTTCCCGAGACGCGACCTCCCAGACGGCGGCCTGAATTCCCGTCCTGTCGTTGCCTCCGCCGCCCGTGCCGATCAAATACTTGCCGTCGGGTGAAAAGCCGATCCAATAAAAGGAAAAGGTATTGCCGTGGAACCCATCGCGCTGTTTGCCTTGCAGCGCATCCCACACCAACAGCCGATGCCCCTCGGCTGCCGCCACGAGCAACGTGTTGTCGGGCGAAAAGACGACTCGCGCCGGAAATTGGAATGAGTCGTGCAACAGCTCCGGGCCGCCGATTTGCCGCATCCAGATATCCCCGGACCAGTTCGACCAGGCCACGCGCTTTCCGTCCGGAGAGACACTCACGCTCAGATCGCCGCGGTTCGATGGATAGGATGCGACCTCCTGCCGCTTGGCGAAGTCCCAGACGCGAACCTGGCCGGACCCCGGCCCATTTCGGCCGCCACCTCCGCCCGACGCCAAAATCTGACCGTCTGCCGAGAAGGCCAGCGACGAAATCTCCGTCGGATTGGTGGTCACCTGCACGGCGTCGCGGACAAAGTCGAGCGTGACGGTCGGTCCCGAGGCGGCCGCGGCATCGGACTTCTCGGTCGCGGGCTTTTCGGCGGCGGGCGGCGCGGTCCCCTCTGCCGCCGCAACCGCCGAACCGGGCCCAAGCACCAACCACAAGACCGCGGCCACGGCGATTTGCACGCGCGCCGACCTGGAAGCGTTTCCTGACATGACGCCAGCCCTCGCACCTCTCGGTTTCAATCGTCAATAAGATAGGGGCTGACCAGGCAGCAACCGACCGCGCCGCCGCGTGAACCGCGGTATGAAGAATCTCCGTCGCGCGAGCGTCCTCGCCTCATCAGCTTTCCGGCTCAATGGGTCCACATCGAAAGTGAAGCGCTTGCCCGGTGAAAGCCGAGGCACGCGGCCGAGCCCCTGTTGGCGGTGCGCTTCGCAATGGATGGGGTTTTCTCTTGTAGCGTTCCTCCGGCTTCCGGCCGGTTTTTATTCCAACGCGAATTATGGCTACACTATGTAGTCACGTCAAGCTTTGTCAGCGAAAACGTCAGTCCGCTCCGCTCGGCTCGACCGGCGGCAAGGCCCAGCGTCGCACTTCTCCGTTGCGGCCAAGCGTAATGAACGATTTTCCGTCCGCCGAAAACCAAAGCGACTGAACGGCCACGGCATGACAGACGAGGCTGCTCAGCGGTTCGCCGGTCGTCGCGTCCCACAGGCTGACCAGGCGGTCGTCGCCGGTGGTAACCAGCAATTTGCCATTCGGCGAAAACCGAACGTGATTGGCGGCTCCCTGATGTCCTAGCCGGGTCCACAGCAGCGAACCATCGTCGGCATTCCACACGTTGCAAATCCCGCTGGCGCAGGCAGTGGCGACGGTTTTGCCGTCGGGCGACCAGACCACGCTGTCGATCGTGCCGGAGTGCCGGGAGAGAGTTGATTGCTTTTCACCGCTGGCCAGGTCCCACACGATCGCCGTCCGGTCCTTGCCGCCAGACACGAGACGGCGACCGTCGGGCGAAAACGCCAGCGACAGTACCGTGTCGACATGGCCGCTAAGCGTGCCCACCAGGGCGCGCTGCTCGAGATTGAAAATCCGGATCGAATGGTCGAGCGACCCGGCGGCCAGCAGTTTGCCGTCCGCGGAAAAAGCCACGTCCTCGAACCGGACATTCGTGGGGAGCCGAGCATCCGACGATTCGCCGTCGAGGGCCACCAACTCGCGGGTGCCGGCGACGTCCGCCAATAACAATTGATTGCCGGGTAGAGCCAAGGCCACCAAATCGCCCTTTGGGGCCAGCGCCAGGCTGCGCAATCGGCCACGCAAGCTGAGCCGATACCGCTCGCCGCCCCCCGCCAAGTCGTATCCCACGAGATCCGTTTTCTCGCCGGGCCCTTTGCCAACGCTCGCCATCGCCAGACTTTCACCGTCGGGCGACAACGCGGCACACAACGGCGTGGCTTTGAACTGGCCAAGCTGCTCGAGGGGCCGGCCGTCGGGAATCGTCGCCCGCCAGAGTGCCAACCCTTGGTCGCCGCTGGCAGTCAGCAGCCGCCGCCCTTCCGGAGCGATCGCCAGCGCAACCAGCGGGGTGGGCTCGGTGAACAAGTTGCCACGTGGTTCCATGGCTTCGATATCCCACGTTCGGATCCGCATGTCCCAACTGATACTCACCAGAGTTCTCTGGGCAAAGCCGACCGCCGAAACGATGTCGTTATGACCCGATAGCGTTCCCACCAGCTCGCGAGAACTGACGTTCCAGACTTTGATCTTTCCGTCGTCCCCTCCCGAAACCAATTGACGGCCGCCGGGCGCAAAGGCGATGCTCCGCACGCCGCTCTCGTGGCCGACGAGCTTCGCCTGCTCCTGTCCGCTAGTCGGATCCCAGAGACGCAAGGTGTGATCGGCGGCGCCGCTGGCCAACAGCTTGCCGTCGCGCGAAAAGACTAGCGAGCGGACGGTGGCGCTGTGCCCGGCCAGCGTTCGCAACTCCAGTCCGTTGGCCGCGCTCCAGAGGCGGATCGAGCGGTCGTAGCTACCGCTGGCCAGAGTCTGTCCGTCGGGCGAAAAAGCCAGCGAGACGACCCAACCGCCATGCCCGGTCAGCGAGCGAATTTGTTCGCCGGTCGCCGTGTTCCAGAACCGAATCGTCTTGTCGTATCCCCCGCTGACCAGCGTTTGTCCGTCGGGCGAAAAGGCGATCGCCGAGGCCGCGTCGGTATGGGCCGGCCACGACCGGACCGGCCCGGGGGGGGCCAAGCGATAGATGCTGACCTGCCCATCTTCGGCGGCCGCAGCCACGCTGGTGCCGTCCGGTGAATAAGTAACGGCCAGAAACGCCGATTTGGGCGCTGCCAAAGCGTTCGGCTCTTGCAACGTGCCCACCTGCTGTCGAGTGGCCACGTTCCACAACCGCAACGAACGATCGCCGCCTCCAGTGGCCAGCAATCGGCTGTCGTGCGTGAAGGCCAGGGCCCGCACGTCCCGTTCGTGGCCCGCCAGCGTGCCGACAACATTGCCGCTTGCCGTGTCCCACAGCGTCACGACGCCGTCGTTTTTGAAGTCGCCGGCCCCGGCCAGCAGCGTGCCATCGGGCGAAAACTCGACTCGCACGATCGGGCGGCTTGTTTCTTCGGTCTTGCCGCGCCGATTGCCGGAAGTCAGGTCGCGCAGCACGATGGCATGACCGTCTCCCGTGGCCAACGTTTTGCTATCAGGCGAAATCGCGGCGTAGAACACCCGTCCGATATTGTCCGAAAGTCGGTACAGTTGCTGTCGCGTGGCCGCGTCCCACACGGCGATCGTCGCGCCGCCCGCTTCAAATTCCTTGCCGCCGCAGGCTATCAGGTACTTTCCATCGGGCGAAAACCCGACCCAAAAAAACGGGAACGTCTCCCCGGCGAACTTTTCCAACGGCTTTCCGCTGGCCACGTCCCAGGAGCGCAATTGAAAATGCTCGGTGGCCGCGACGAGCGTCCTTCCGTCTGGCGAAAAGGCGATTCGCGCCGGTGCGTCGAGCAACTCGTGCACCAGCTCCGCGCCGCCGACTTCGCGCAACCAGACGTCGCCCGACCAACTGCTCCAGGCGACGCGCCGTCCGTCGGGCGAGATCGCCACGTTCAAATCGCCCCGCTGCGAGGGATACGTGGCGAGCTCTTTCTTCTGGGCAAAGTCCCAGATGCGGACTTCCCCTGGACCGCCTTCGTTCTGCGAACTTCCAGTGCTGGCGGCCAGGAATTCGTCGCCAGCCGAAAAAGCCAGTCCCGAAATCTCAGCCGGCGTGGAGATCAACTGGGCTGGATCGCGCTCGAACCTGAGCGTGTTCGTGTCGGCGCGCGGATCAAAGTCGTCGTTGTCTTGCCCCTCGGCTGAAGAATGGCCGAATCGGAAGCAAAGCAGACCGGCCACGGCGACTTTTAGTAGCCACTCGGCAGGCACCGATCGCATCGCGCTGGCCCCTTTTTCTCCGACCGGTTTCCACCGATGATGCCCGAAGTGTGTTACGTTTGGCGTCGCGCGAAAGGGCGAAGATCAGAACTGCCCCGGACGCCAAACGAACAACATCCCTGCCACCGAAGGCCCAGATCGGGCGAATGCTCCGCTCCTGTCCCCGCGGACCCCGCCGTGCTACCCAGCTCTGGAGGGCCACTCTCGTTCAATCGGCGCTTGGCGCCAACGACTGAGCCATCCTCGCAAATGGGTCAGACAATTGCAAGAATTTTACTGATATATCGAGCAAAATGCGGTATACCGCAAACATGGGAAACAGACCGTAACCCGTGCGGTAAAAAAACCTTGCCCAGTATATTGCAGCCGGACGCCTGGCCACTTAGGTTGACAGCAGCGATCCCTATTTATCGTCCGCCAGGAGGAGAAATCTCGTGGCCGCCGAACGTTCCCCCTCTCACGTCGTCGACGACCCATCCAGCCAGTTGCGCAGCCGTTGGCTGGCCGGCGATCGGATTCCGGTTGAGACGTTTCTGAGTCAGCATCCTGAGTTGGCAACCCGTGAGTGTGACCTCGTCGAATTGATTCATGCCGAAATTGATTTGCGTGAGTCTCAAGGCGAACACCCCGCCGCCGAGGAGTATGTAAACCGTTTTCCCGGCTTTGCGGCTCAGGTCGAAAGCCTGTTTGATGGCAAGTCGACGTTGGCCTCGGTCACTGGCGGATCGACGCGGCGCCAGGTGGAAGGCAACCGTGCAGCCGGCACGGATCTGAATGGCGACCCGGCGCGCGGTTCGGGCACGGCAACCGGCATCTTGGAAACGGCGGTGATGGCCAACCCTGAGCCAACGGAACCCGGCGGCGGCAAGCGAACGGCGATTCTGGCGACCGCTTCGTTCGCTTCCCTTCCCGCGGACGCGGTGCGCGACCATCTGCGCGCTACTGCCTCGTTCGGCCCGCCGCCGACGCAAGTCAATCCGCCCTCGCATGATCGTGTCTCGGACGTAGTCCTCGATCAAACGGTGCATGGACCGGTATCGCAAGGCCCGGCAGCCGACGCCCTGCCCGCCGCGTCGATCGGCCGCTATCAAATCATCAGGCAATTGGGCGAAGGTGCGTTCGGGCTGGTTTATCTGGCGCTCGATCCCGATCTGAAGCGCGAAGTGGCGATCAAAGTCCCGCATCCGCATTTAGTCGCTTCGGCGTCGGCCGCCCAGTCCTACCTCTCCGAAGCGCAGAACGTCGCCCGACTCGACCATCCCGGCATCGTACCGGTGTACGACGTCGGGCGCACCGAGGCGGGCCAGTGTTATGTCGTGTCCAAGTTCATCTCCGGCGGCAGCCTCGATCGCACGCTGGGAGACCAGCGATCGTTCGAGCAATCGGCGCTGCTGGTGGCGCAAATCGCCGACGCCCTGCACCATGCTCACCGACGGGGACTGGTCCACCGCGACATCAAGCCGGCCAATATTCTGATCGGCGACGACGGCCATCCGCTGGTGGCCGACTTCGGGCTGGCACTGAAGGAAGAAGAGTTCGGCAAGGGGAGCACTTTCTCGGGCACGCCCGCTTACATGAGCCCCGAGCAAGCCCGTCGCGAGGGGCATTTGGTCGATGCTCGCACCGACATTTACAGTCTCGGCGTGGTGTTCTTCGAGTTGCTCACCGGCCGGCTTCCCTATCGCAGCCAGACCACGACGGAACTTCTCAGC
>DATJTR010000707.1:0-2953 GCA_035503215.1 Pirellulales bacterium | reverse complement strand
TTCAGGCAGCGCGGGAAAATCGCCCGTTTGAGGCTTGAGAATGTATCGGCCGCCGTCGATGGCCACCTGCAGGGTCTCGCGGTCGGTGGAGAGGTTGACCGATAGCTTCTTCTGAACCCCGGACAGCGAAGCGTGTCCGAGCATCGCCAGCGCCGCCGTATGCAGTTTGCCGAGGGTCAGGTTGAGCTGAGGAACTTTCGCCGTACCGAACAGGGCCCGCAGACAACGCGGATGATAATCGTCGTTTGCGACCGGCTGAAGACAGACACGGCAGGTGCGGCTCATTCGCTTTCCTCGGCAGGCACAATCTCGGCTGCGCCGACGCAGTCGGCGCACGTCGCGATCAGTAGGCCGAACTCATCGTCCTTGGCGATCTTGAGCTTCTTGGTGGCCAGCTCGAGGAGCCAGCCTTCAGGCAAGAGGTTTTCGAAGAACGGATGAAGTCCGAAAGTCCGGTAAGGCTCGGCTCGTAAAGGCAGGGTCAACGAGACCGGCACGGCATCGCCGCGGCCCAACCATTCGCTGGAATAGGTGAAAGACGTTCGCCGCCCCTCTTCGGAAAGCAGTCCCACCGGCGTGCCGTCCAAGCGAACCATGGCGCGGCGCTGTTTCATCGCTCTGTATCCTCCGATTTCGGCGCGTCGACGATTCCGAGCGTTTTGCCAAAGACCGCTAAGACTTGATCGACAAGAACCAGCCGGAGCGTCGGCTTGCCGCGCTCCAACTCGGAGACGAATCGAGTGCCAACGCGGGCTAACTCGCCCAGCTCACGCTGGCTGAGTCCGCCGGCCTTGCGACGCCCTCTAACGAAAGCGCCAACTGTGCTGGAAAGCATATCTGGCATATACAGAAATTCCCGATCGGGAACAAAAACCAGGTTTAGTTCAATTCTACGACGCAAAACATGGCAGATCAGGGAAAATAATCCCAATCGGGAACAAAACATGGAAAATACCTTCGCGTCGCCCGTCACACATCTCAGAAACAAGACGCTTGTTCCCGATCGGGAATATAAATGCGAATAACCCCATGCTTTCAGAGAGTAGTTGCTGTTCACACCGTGCCGCAGGCTTAACATGAGCGGAGAAGAAACTTCGGAGACGCATCATGGGACACTGCAACACGAATTGCATTCGCTGGGCACTTGCGTGGCCACTGGTTTGCGTCATTGCACTCAGTGCCGCGCTTGTCGATCTGGCCGGCGCCGGCGACCCGCGGCCGCTGCCGAACATCGTGATCATCTACGCCGACGACATGGGCTACGGCGACCTGGGGGTGCAAAACCCAGAGTCAAAGATTCCCACGCCGCATCTCGATCGCCTGGCAACGGAAGGGACGCGATTCACCGATGCCCACAGTTCGTCGGCGATCTGTTCCCCCAGCCGGTTTGGGCTGCTAACGGGCTGTTACCACTGGCGGCGCATGCACGACATCGTGCGGCCGTTCGGGCAGTCGGTTTTTCGCGCGGGCGATGTGACGCTGCCCGCGATGCTGAAAACGGCCGGCTATCGCACGGCCTGCATCGGCAAATGGCACCTGGGTTGGGACTGGAACGCGATCAAGCAGCCGGACGCCAAGCCCGATCCAAAAACCGGCTATGCTGCCGATGCCTTCGATTGGTCGCGACCTGTGCCCGACGGGCCGACGGCGCACGGGTTCGATTACTATTTCGGCAACGACGTGCCGAACTTTCCGCCGTATAGCTGGTTCGAGAACGATCGGGTGCTCGTGCCGCCAACCGAGCCCGTGGCTCCCAAGGGGCAACCAGCCGAAGCAGGCTGGGACACGTGGGGCGGCCCGATGCCCAAAGATTGGGATTTTGGGGCGGTGGTGCCGAAACTGACGCAAGAGACGGTCGATTGGATCGCCGAGCAGCGTGGCAAGCCGGGACCGTTCTTTTTGTATCTGCCGCAGAACTCGCCCCACACGCCGATCGTGCCGGCCAAGGAATTTCGCGGCCGCTCGCAAGCCGGTGGTTTCGGCGATTGGGTGGCGCAGACCGACGACAATGTCGGCCGGATTCTGGCGGCGCTGGCCGAGAACGGCTTTGCCGACAACACGCTGGTCATCTTTTCGTCGGACAACGGGCCCGAATCGATGGCCTACAAACGCATCAAGAATTTCTGCCACCGCAGCAGCGGGCCCTTGCGCGGCGTGAAGCGTGATCTGTGGGAAGGGGGGCACCGGATTCCCTTCCTCGTCCGCTGGCCAGCACACGTGAAGGCCGGCGCGGTGAGCGACGCCCTGGTCAGCCAGGTCGACCTGATGGCGACGCTGGCCGCAGTGGTGGGAGCCGAGTTGCCGGCCGGGGCCGCACCCGACAGCTATAGTCTGCTCGACGTGTGGGAAAAAGGGGCCGAGAGTCCACGGCATACGATCATCCACAACACCAACCCCGGCGGTTACGCGGTACGGCACGACAACTGGCTGCTGGTGGCCGCGAAGACCGGGGCCGTATCGAAGCCGCCAGAATGGTTCAACGAGGAGTTCGGCTATGGGAAAAACGAGTTCGCCGGCGAGCTCTACGATTTGAGCCAGGATCTCGGCGAACACCGCAATCTGTACGGCGAGCGCGCCGACAAAGTGGCCGAGCTCGATTCGCTGCTCAAGCAGATCCGAGCCAAGGGGCAGGTGCGCTGAGAGGTTTTAGTGTCGGCCGGGGTGAGCGATCCGTTCTAAATAAAAGCACCAGAACCCCGGAGCGCTTCGCCGGCCGGCGCGCCGGCAGTTTGGCAGAGATCAGCCCCCCGCGACAAATGCCCCCCCTCAAAAGCGGCCTCGACTGGGCGCGAACCCGAGAAACGGTCGATATTTAGTTCGAGTTTCGCACTTTTAGGCGGCAAGTGCTGCCGTGTTTTCCAGGACTTGCAGGACTTTTCGACTCCCTGGGCCGCCGAGTCCCCATGACAAAACCTCGGCTCGCAGGCTGACGCGGCGTAAAGTCGCCAGCATG
>DATJTR010000706.1:0-4288 GCA_035503215.1 Pirellulales bacterium | reverse complement strand
CCCAACGACCTGGCCTCGGTGCTCTACCACAGGCTCGGCGTGGACCCCGACCTGAAGTTTACCGCCCCCGACGGCCGCCCGATTCGCATCGTCGAGGAATACAACCCCCCGCGCGAGCTGGTCTGACCGCCATCCCCCTGGGGCAGGGTCAGGGCGGGGGTCTGGCGCAAGCGGTCGATTGCTCGACAAAACTGAGACTCTTCGCCGAACACCACTGCAGGCGAGTCGGTGACGATACTAACCCGAAGCGCAAGCGAGGGAACAAAGGCGAGGAAGCCTCGCTTGCGCTTCGGGTTAGTAGAGTGGTGGGCGTTCTACCTTCCGGGCAAGCGCTCCGGAGCGCGGGCGGCCAGGCGTGTTGCCGGCCGAGCAGCGCGGATCGGAAACGAATTTCGGTCGCCACAGAATTTCGAGGTGCCATCATGTTCGGCTTGGGTCCGATGGAAATGTTGATCGTGGGCGTGATTGCCGTGCTGCTGTTCGGCAACCGGCTGCCCGAAGTGGGCCGCTCGCTGGGCAAGGGCCTGGTCGAATTCAAGAAGGGCCTGCGCGACATTCAGAATGAAGTGAACATCGCCGACAATTCTTCGAGCAGCAGTGCGCCGAGTACAAGCCGAGTCTCGCACCAGCTCGACGAGCGGGACGAAGCGACCGCGCCCAAGTTCGTGCCTCCCACGCACGAACCGACTCCGGCCCCTGGCGTCGCGGCCAGCACGCCGCCGCTCAGCACGCCCCCGGCGGATCACCCGACGGTCTGACGCGAGTCGGCAGACGGCGTACTTGTGTAGGTCACGCCTCGGCCTGACTCTCCTCGCGATGTGAGCGATTCGATCCGCGCCTAAGGGCTGTCAGGCCAAAGTCTGACCTACGATGCTGCGGCGCCGGCTGCATTATGTCTTGCTTGCGGCGCACGCCACGCGCAAGACAGATTTTATCCAAGACGCCCCGATCGTCTGGTATAATCCCCCCAACGAGTCGTGGTCGTCGGACCGCGGCCCGCTTCTTACACCTTGGGGTCCGCTAGTGCATTTCGCGTAGCAGTGTGCCGACAGGCAACGCGCGATTGCATTTTCTCCCAGCGGACTTCTTCCCGCGACTTTGGCCGTGGGTGGTCCTGCGCGTCGTGCTCGCTTTGGCACGCGAAAGATTGGTTCTGGCATTGCCACGATTCTGTGTGAATTCTCGGAACAGTTCACGAAGAGGTGGAACATGTCGAAAAACACGAATGGCGACGGTCTGCGCATTTTTTCTCTCACGCCCAGGGCACGCCGGTCGCGAGGCCGGCGCCGTATCGGCAAGCGCCGCTTGCTGCTGGCCGCGGCGGCAGTGTGGCCGGCGGCGGTGTGGTTAGCGGCGGGCGGCGGCCGCGCCGAGGCCGATATCTTGGCCAGCGCCGCAATCACGGCCCAACAGGTCAGCCCTGGCGAATATCAGTACGACATCACGCTGGACGATATTGGCACGACCAACATCGCCACGTTTTGGTATGCCTGGGTACCCGGCGAAGGATTCTTGGCCTCGCAGCCGACGAATATCACGGGACCGGCCGGCTGGACCGACACGGTGACCGACACGTATGCGATTCGCTGGGAAGATGCCGCGACGCCGCTCGTGGCCGGCAATTCGCTGAGCGGATTTCAGTTCGACAGCAGCGACACGCCGAGCGAAGTGTTTGGGATGTCGGTGGCTTATCCGACGACGCCGGTCGATACGTCGGTCGTGTACGCCACGGCTCCGCCGAGCGGTTCGAGCGATCAGTTCGTCGTCACGAGTCCCGAGCCTTCGACGCTTGCGATGCTTGCGGCCGGAACGCTGGGATTGATGCTGGCCGCGCGGCGACGCGCGCGGAAATGAATCCGCCGGCGCTACAATTGCAGTAGCGAGGGGACGAATCGTGGACACGTCGTCCGCTATCCGCCCCCGTTTTTTTGTTTATTTCCGATTTGATCGCAGGCGCAGTGCTTCGCCGTGCCCCTTGAGGGCCGGCGCGCAAAGGAGGACAATGCCGATCAGATCGCGCTGCGACTACGCAGTGTGCGTCAGGCCGCGGGCGTGTTTCCGTCCTGCGGCCTCAAGCCTGTAGTCTCAAGTCTCAAGCCTGTTAAAGGAAGCCAACCATGAAGATCAAACGCAAAGGATCGGCCGCCTGGCACGGGGGACTCAAAGACGGCAAGGGAAGCATCTCGACCGAAAGCGGTGCGCTGAAGGAATATCCCTATGGCTTCGCCGCCCGCTTCGAAGGCCAGAAGGGGAGCAATCCCGAAGAGCTGTTGGGCGCCGCCCACGCCGCCTGCTTCACCATGGCCCTGTCGCTCATCCTGGGCGAAGCCAAATTGACCGCCGAAGAGATGAACACCACGGCCGACGTGTCGCTGGAGCAAGTCGACGGCGGCTGGGCAATTACTTCAGTCCATCTCACCCTGCGGGGCAAGGTGCCCGGCGCCGATCAGGCCAAGTTCGCCGAACTGGCCGCCAAGGCCAAAGCGGGCTGCCCCGTCTCGAAGCTATTCAAGACCGAGATCACGCTGGACGCGAAGCTGGTGTGAGGGGAAGGCTTGAGGCTACAGGCTGCAGACTACAGGTCGGAAGGCGATGCGGCGCTGATTGGCCGTTTGGATGTCGGCGCGCCTGATCGCGCGGATTACGTGGCGATCGTGGTCCCACGTCTGTAGCCTGTGGACTGTAGTCTGTAGCCTTCGTCTCAAGCCTCACTGCTCCCGTTCTCGCGGGCTTCTTTCACGATCAATTGAATGAAGTGCAGCTTGCGGACGACCGGCCGCGACATGACGAAGGGATAGAAATCGTGCTGACCCATGCTGCGGGCTAGCTCGTTCAGCACCGTGGTCAGTTGCACCCACGAGTTGGTGAGCAGGATCACGCGCTTCGCGTCGGGGGCCGAGGGGTCGTAGAGGTCGTCGATGCTGAAGGGCTCGACCGCCAGCTCCACGTCTTCGCCGCGCAGTCCGAAACGCAGCGCCGTTTCCAGGCTGTCGACCACGTGCAGGTAGTGGGCCCAGCTTTCGGCCCAATCTTCCCAAGGATGGACCGAGGCATAGGCGCTGATGTGCTGGTCGGCCCAATTGGCCGGCGGGCCTTGATCGTAATTGCGTTTCAGTGCCGCGGCGTAATCTTGCCTCTCGTCGCCGAACAGCTCGCGGAATTTTTCGTGCCAAGGGGTGTCGGCCACCAGCCGGTCCCAATAGTAGTGGCCGACTTCGTGGCGGAAGTGGCCCAGCAGCGTGCGGTAGGGCTCGTGCATCTCGTGGCGGATTTTTTCCCGCTTCGAGTCGTCGGCCTCCTCGATGTTCAGCGTGATCAGGCCGTCGGCGTGACCGGTCAGCACGCGCGGGCCCTTTTCGGGGGAGCGCAGCAGGTCGAACATCATTCCCCGCTCGGGATCCTCGCTCACCTTCGACTTGACCGGCAGCCCGATGCCGAGCAGTTGGCACACCAGCCGGCGCTTGGCGTTCTCGATCAGCCGCCACCAGTTCTGGTTGTCGGCGTCGTCGAGCTGCGGGATGGTGCGGTTCAGCCGGCAGGAAATGCACAGCAGCTCTTCGTCGGTGACGGGGACCAGCCAATTGCAGCCCGCGGGCGTGTCGAAGTTTCCGCAGCGTCGCCAGCGCGAATCGCTCTCTTTGCTGATGCTGGCGATCCAGGTGTCGGGCTGTTCGTCGGGCAGAAGCGTGCAGACTTGCTGGATGTCGGGCTCGAAAGCCAGTGGCGATTGACAGCCCAGGCAGAGGCTGTTGCGGAAAAAAATCGGCCGGCCACAGTCGCAGCGATAGGCCTGCCCGCGCCCCGACGGCTCGTCCGACCGCCAGGCTTCGCCCAGCCGGCGGGTGATGTACTCAAAGATGTTGCTCATCGAAGGCATGGGGGATTGTCCGTCAGCAGCGTGGTGAAGTGAGCCTGGCGGCCGCCTGACCGCAGGCCATCTTGGGGAAGGCGCGCAGATGGAGCGCAGCCCACCGAGCGCTACCAGGAATGAGTTCCGCCACCCCGGCAGCGCCTCAACAATAGCAATTCTATTACAAATCGGCTAATCTGCTCGGGAGCACTTCATTTCGTCAGGCATTCGCCTGATTTTTCGGGAAAACGACGGGTGACCGGTCGCCGGTTCTCCGCCAGCGACGCCGGAGGCAGCGGCATGAAACGCGATCGACACGACGTTTCGCAGGATGCCCCACAGCCCGCCGCCAAGCTCAAGAACAAACCGTACAATCGCGCGCTCGCGAAGTTGCACGTCGAGGTGGTCAAGCTGCAAGAGTGGGTCAAGCATGCGGGA
>DATJTR010000705.1:0-6683 GCA_035503215.1 Pirellulales bacterium | reverse complement strand
GAGCGGCCGCATTGAGTGGCGTTCGATTCTTCCGAGCTGCGCGCTTAGGCCGCGGGGGGATTGATCGTCGGCTTCGGCTCGGCAGGCAGGTTGCGGAGCAGCACGGCCAGCATGATCCAGCTCCAGCCGTTGAACAGCATTTCCAAGCCGACCAAGAGGCCGATCACCCACAGCGCGTCGGTGCGGATGTGGCGGTAGATGATCAGGCCGACCAGCAGCGTGACGACGCCGTTGAGCAGCGACCAACCCCATTGCGGATAGCGGATCGACAGCGCGCTGACCGAACGGAACGTGCCCAGCACGATGAACATCACGGCGATGAATACGGTGAGCAGAACCGCCGAGGCCACCGGCTGTTCGGTAATCACGAAACCCGAGGCGAGGTAGAGCAATCCGACCAGCATCTGCACCAAGAACCCGCTCCAGCGCCCGATCCAGAACGAGCTGACGATCGTGGCCACGCCGCCGACCATGAGCAGCGCGCCGAGGAAGATGGTGACGGCAAAGGTCGTCCCCACGGTGACAGGCGGCACGATGATGGCCGCGGTGCCCCCCAAAACCAGGAGTACGCCGAACAAGAGCACCCACAGCCAATGGGCGCGGAGATGATCGAGTTCGTGTTTCAAGACGTCGGTGAGGGTTTGCATGGCGAGTCCTTGATCGTGCGGGGTGGTAGGGGCGAACCGTCCTTGACGGCTGTGGGTACCATCCGGTGGCACAGCGGAATGCGGAATTAGACCAGAAGAATCTACGTTCAAATAGCCGCCGCGGCCGGGCGTTTTCTCCCGATCCAACCCGTGTTATCCACTTGCCAGGTACGATTTCGCCGGTTAGTGCGGGCGAAGCGGCCGTGCCGGTTTGCCGGCGTGTCGAACGGGCGCGGCGTGGCTCGGGGACCGATCGCGTCTAGCGGGGCTGCGGTTCGACCGGCGGCACGCTGGCGGTGCTCTCGGGCATTGCGGAAGACGCTGGTGCGGCGGACGAAGCGGGATCGACGCCGGTGATGACGCTGGCGGCGGGACTCGCCTGGGAAACCGCGCGTTGTTGGCCGGCATGCGAGCCGACTTGCTCGGTGTAAACGCGCACCAATTCGCCGCCGAGGAGCAGAATCTGCGAAGAGTAGTACGCCCACAAGAGCAGTAAGGCGAGCGAGCTACCAGCCCCGTAGACCGATGCCGCGCCGACGTGAGTCAAGTAGGCGGCCAGGATTTCCTTGCCGACGAGAAACAGCGCGGTGGTGACGGCCGAGCCGGCCCACACGTCGCGCCAGCGCAGCGCGACGTCGGGGAGCCATTTGAAGATCATGGCGAACAAGAGGAACATGACGACGGCCGAAACGGCCAGATTCGTGAGCTCGGCCCGGGGAACGACGTGATCGATCGCGTCTGGTGCAAAGGCGGCGACCGACGAGAGAATCGTGGTCAGCAGCAAAGAAACGACGAGCAGGCCGCCGAAGGCCAGCACCAGCAGCATGGCTCGGCCCCAGCCCCAGATGGTCCACCACCAGGAACGATGATGGGACGTTTTGACGCCCCAGATCGTGTTCAAGGCGTCGCGCAGCGCGGCCACCCCGCGCGAGGCAGCGTACAAGATGATTCCGGTGCTGAGGCCCGTGATCCAAGAGGCCGACGTGGAATGGGCGGCATTGCGGAGCATTTCCTGCACGGTCGCCGCACCCTCGGGACCCATGAAGCTTTCGAGCTGGGCGGCGACTTCGCCGCGGATGGCCGCTTCGCCGAACACGCGGCTGGCAATGGCGATCGCCACGACCAACAGGGGCGCGATCGAAAACACGAAAAAATAGGCCAGCCCAGCCCCTAACTGCGACGACGAGCCGCGTGCCCAGCGGCGCACGGTTTGGGCCAGAATCGACCAGGTGACCGACCAAAAGTGTTTCACCGTAGCGCCTCTTTCGGCTGTCTCGGCGGTCGAAATTGGGAGGCGGTCACCGCTCCCTGATTACGCGGCCGCCCCAGGCGAGTTTAGCATTTTCCATGCCCGCAGCGAGCCGCCGCGCCACGGCCAAAGGCAGGGCTGGCGGGCAATGCGGCGCACAGCCGGATTATGGTATCGCCGCGGCTGGAGTTGCGCCACGCCAGAGAATACACTGCAGCGGCACGCTGGCCGGAGCGGGCCGGCGTCCTGCGGGGTGCTCCGTCGAAGCACGCGAGGGAGCGGCGCGGCCCCTTCCCCTCTGGATCGCAGCGCAGCCGATTCTCTCCACGTGAAAGTCATGGCGATGAACTACAGCCGCTGGCTGGTCGTGCTCGGTGCCTTGCTGGTGCAGCCCTGTCTGGGAGCACTGTATGCCTGGGGCGTGTTTTCGACGCCGCTGCAGGCCAGCCGGTCGGAACTGACCATGACGTTGTCGGCCAAACTGCTGGGGGTCGATCGCGAGGAGCACGCGAAACTGGTCGCCGAGTATACGGCGCTGAAGGTGGCCGTGGCCAAAGCCAAGGGGACTGCCCGTGACGCGGCCAAGGAAGAGCTCAAACATTTTCTCGACGACGTGGTGCCGACCCGGCTGACCGTGCCCGAGGAGTTTTGGGAATATCACCACTACGGCTACTCGGCGACCGCGGCCCAGTCGATCTACGCCACCGGGATCTTGGTCTTTTCGCTGATGATGACGATCGCCGGCCACTGGCAAGACCAGATCGGCCCGCGCCGGGTGGCCATGACCGGCGGGCTGCTGGTGGCCGGCGGCTACGCGGTGGCGGCAATCGCCGGACCGAGTTTCTGGTACGTGTGGTTCGGCATTGGACTGTTGGGCGGGGCGGGCATCGGCGTGGCCTATGTCTGTCCCGTGGCCGCCTGCGTGAAATGGTTTCCGGACATGCGGGGACTGATCACCGGCGTGGCCGTGGCCGGTTTCGGCGGCGGAGCCTTTTTGTTCATCAACCTGGCCGGCAAATGGGGCAAGCTGCTGACCAACGAGGGAATCTCGGGCACGTGGCTGGCCTTCGCCGTGATCTTCGCGGTGTCGATCACGCTGGGGGCCTCGCTGCTGCGCAATCCACCCGCCGGTTGGCGGCCTGCCGGCTGGACGGCGCCTGAAACGAGTGCGACGCAAACGACGCGCTACGAATGGACGCGGGCCGAAGCGGCCGGAACCAAGACGTTTTGGATGCTGTGGATCGCCTTCTTCTTCGCCGGCGGCTGCGGAATGATGGTCATCAGTTCGCTGAAGGATTTTGGCACCCGCGAAGGAGGCCTGTCGGTGGCCGAGGCCGAAGGGGCGCTCGGCCTTTTGGCCCTGTTCAACGCGGCGGGCCGGATCACGTGGGGCTGGGTGTCGCAGTGGCTGTCGCCGCGGCGAACGCTGGTGATCGTACAGCTGTTGCAAGCGGCGATGCTGCTGATGCTGATCGAAATGGGGAGCCAGGTGTGGACGCTGGAGCTCGCCGCCTGTTGGGTCGGCTTTCATTTCGGCGGCAACATGTCCCTCTTCCCGGTGCTCGCGGCCGAGTATTACGGCACCAAAAACCTGGGGGCGAACTACGGGCTGCTGATTACCGGCTACGGCTTTGGCGGGCTGGTCGTGCCCCTCTGGGCCGGGAGAGTGTGGGATTGGACGCAGTCGTATTATTGGGCCTTCATTCCGGCCTCGGCCGGCTGCATGACCGCGATGGTGCTGATGCTGCTGGTCCGCCGGCCGCAACCGCCGGGCGAAAACGAGCCGGAGCCGGGGGCGGCGGCTGTCGCGGCGTAACGACTCACTCCCGCCGCAATTCCTTGCGGGCTTTCTCGAGAGTCCGACGCTCCTTGGCACTCGGCTGAGGATAGCGGAGACCGAGCGCTTCGATGGCGTGAGTGACGATGTCGGCCACCAGCGCCCGGCAGCCCCATTTCGCATCGGCCGGAATCACGTACCAGGGTGCCCAAGCAGTGCTAGTGGCAGTCAATGCGGCCTCGTAGGCGCGAGCGAAATCGGCCCAGCGGGCGCGGTCGGCCAGATCGGACGCCGAAAACTTCCACAGCTTCTGGGGATCTTCCAGCCGGTCCAAAAACCTGCGCCGCTGTTCGGCCTTGGAGATGTGCAAAAAGAATTTGAGGATCACCATGCCGTTTCGAGTGAGATGCCGCTCGAACGTGTTGATGTCGTCGTAGCGATTTTGCCAAAACGCCTTGTTTGGCTTAACCGCCGGGGAACGGCCGCTGGCCATCACCTCGGGACGGACGCGGGCCACCAGCACGTCTTCGTAATACGAGCGGTTGAAGATGCCGATCCGCCCGCGCTCGGGCAAAACGCGGGCGTAGCGCCAAAGAAAATTGTGGTGCGCCTCTTCCTCGGTCGGTTGCTTGAAAGCGTGGACCTCGCAACCTTGAGGATTCAGGCTCGACATGACGTGGCGGATCGTGCCGTCCTTGCCGCAAGCATCCATCCCTTGCAAGATGATGAGCACCGCTTGCGAATCGCCGGCCCACAGCATTTCCTGTGCTGCGGCCAGCCGGGCCAGATCGTCGGCGAGGATTTCCTGCGCCTTGGCTTTGGTGATTTTCTTGCCGAGTTTTTTCAGCTTGTGCGTTTCGCGCCAACCGGGATCGTGCTCCTTGAGACGAAAGCGTTTGCCGGGCGTGACGCGCAGACTTTTGACCAGGGCGGGCTTGAGCATGTGAGAACGAATCCGGTGAAGAGGCGGCGAGCAGCGGTGTGAAGCGATGGCCCCCCGTGAAGCGATCGCCCCCACTGCCATCTTTGCTCGGCCCATGATCCCGAGCAAACGGATCGCCGGGCCGGGCAACCCAAGCCGAATCAATTGGCCTGGTCCGGCATGGCGTCGGGCTCGCGGCCAGCCCGCGTGATCAGGTGCATGTACAAGGACGGATCGATGTCGGGCGCGATGGCACGCGCCGCCGCGTCGACGGCAACGTGCATCACGATGCCTTTGGGATGATTGCTGCTCGGCCCCCAAGAAATCACCTGCGGCTGGGCGCCGTAGCCTTCCAAGGCAGGCGAATAGGCGACCGTGCGGTCGGGATCGGGGCCGACGTTGAGCGCGGTCGTGCCCCCAGGCGGGACTAGCCAGAAGTGCTGCGGATTCGGGAAGCCCCACGGCGTGGGGTCGGCCTTGGAGGGAGGAAACTTGGCCAGCGAATTCGGATTGAGGCCGGTCGTCCAGGTGGTCGTGCCGTCGTACCAGCAATTCATGGCCGTCTCGATGGTTTCGCAGAGCATGAGTGTTTTCGAGGTGCCGTCGGTGCAGGCTTTCATGTTCAGGCCTGTCCCCGGCACGATCATGCCGTTGGGGGCTTCGGCATCGGCCGGGATTTGGGTCGTGGCTGCCAGTTTTTCGACCGGCCCGAACTGCATGCAGGGAAAATGCGTGGCCGCTAGGGCCACGTAGTTGCTGATGGCGGCATTTTGAGGAGGCGAGCCGAGCGTTTTCACGCGCAGGGCCCGGCCGTACGTGGCCGGTGGCATGCCGGACGGCGGACCCTTGTAGACGGTCGGCGCGACGAAGAAGTCGCCGGTGAATGCCGGGCAAGCCAACTCGTCGAACTGGATCGCGGCGAAATGCTTGCGCGTCACCGCCCCCCCGCTCGTGAACGTTACCGAGAACGCCTGCCCCGTTTTCACTCCCCGCTCGTCTCCTTCGACGTCGAACGGCGTAAAGGCGTCGGCCCGAAATTTTCCGGAGGCCTGGGAAATCGTGTTGTACACCGGAGCTTCGTCGATATAGGGGAGAATCCTGGCGATCCAACTGTAGCCGGCCGTGGTTGCCTTGGTACCCGCGTCGGTCGTGTAACCAACCGACGGAATGGCCCCCGTCGCGGCCCCCGTGCCGGGGTCCGGCCACCAGACGCTGGCCACGCCCTGGACGCTGCCCTGATAGCTCGTGGGGGGAAACTTCTTGAAGACGTCGTGATGGTTCTGCAGCGCAATGGCGAGTTGCTTCAGTTTGTTCATGCACTGGTTGCGCTGGCTCGCCTGCTGTTCGTCGGCAATCGCCGGGAGGAGCAAGGTCGAGAGGACCGCGACGATTGCGATCAACCCGATCAGGTCGATGAACGTGAAGGTCGTTTTGGCGCGCTCGGCGGACATGGTTCCCTCCGCAAACGACAGGTGAAGATTGGGCGCCGCCGCGTGACCCCGAATCGGGCCGCTCCCGAGCGGGAGTACGACTGACGACGCTGCGTAGCCAACCGCCATTGGACTGCGGCGCTTTTCGCCGGTCAAGCCTTTTGGCGCCCAGCCTGGCGTGGCGTTCACTTGCCGCCGGCCGGCAGCGATTCGGGTGGCGGCCAGAGGAGCCAATCCCAGCCGGCAGCCTGGGGATTCGGCTTTCCGCCCGCCTGGTAAAGGCGAGTGGCAACTTCGCCGTACAGTTCGTCGGCGGTGATGGGCCCGGGGGCGCGTGACGCTTCGTCGCCGGCGAGGGCGTTTCGTTCGGGCAACTGGCCGCCATGATCCACGAGGTCAGGCCCAACCGAGTAGACCCTGGGCTGGCCGTCGAACAAGCGGTAGCGCAGCGGCTGACCATCGAATCGATCGGCGGGCACGGCCGGAAGATAATCGGGAACGAGTTCGCTCAATTGTTCCGGCCACGCTTGATGCCTGCCGTGATAGGCCACGAGGGCGATGGCCACCAGTGCGGCATCGCGCTCCTGAGTAAGATACTGACCGCGCAGGTAGGCCCCTTCGAAATGTGGTGTGATGGCCAGCAGCGGGGCCAACCGAA
>DATJTR010000704.1:0-3028 GCA_035503215.1 Pirellulales bacterium | reverse complement strand
CAGATACCACAGCGACAAACCGAAGCCGACCACACCGGCCAGAATCATTAGCGGCTGGCGCATGTTTTCGCTAACCCGATCGATCGTGGCGTTATCGACCGGGGGCCCGGCCATGTGCAGGGTGTCGCGAGGGATTCCCACCTCGGCCGCCGCTTTTTCGATTGCCTCGATCATCGGCACCAGGTGCTCTTTGCCATATTCGCTGACGGTCAGCACCATGCACGTTTGTTTGCCATCGGGACCGATCAAGGAGTGCAGCAAACGCTGCAGGGCCTCTTCGCGCGGCAAATTGACCGGCGGACTGGTCAACCGTTCGAGCAGGCTGACGCCGGTCAGCGCCTGGGTGAAATAAGCGGTCGGAGAGACGGGGTCGCCCGTAGGCGGAGCCAGCAATTTGGCCATTTGGCCCAGCCGCGGATCGTCGAGCGTGCAGCCTTCCCAACTGGCCTCGATGAAGGTGTCGTTGGAGAATTCACGCTCAAAACGGTGATATTCCTGCGTCTCCGCGAACGATTCGGGGAGCCATTCCTTGACGTCGTTCCGATTGGTCCCCATCGTGACCAACGCCCCTCCGAGTGCCAGAGGCAGTAGGGCAATCGCCAGACCGATGATCCAGCGACTGTAGCGGGCGAAAAAGGTGTTAGGGCGATCCATTCTTCGTAGTCCCGCGTGCGGTCGGATGTGTTAGGCAAACATTCGGCGAGCAAATCGCGAGCCATACGGCCCGTCGACGAAAGATGGCTTTGCCTCGCCGGTTACGATTGCTTCCGCCTGATTGGATACATCTGTAACCATTCGTCTTTCCGGCGACCAGTCCCTGAGAATTTGGGGCTGCAAGTCTCGCGGCGCCCCATACCGGCGCCATGCGATTCCAGGCGATTGGCGACGTGGCCTGCGCCGAAGGTGGCCGAGTAGCAACAAATCGTGCGATAACCCGGATTTAGGGCGTGATTTCGGCTACTCGGAAGGGCCTTTGGCTGGCGGGTTGGCGCCGGCGGCGGGCTCCGCCTCGACGACCAGTTTTTCCACCACGCTTTTTGCCGGCGTCTCGGGTGGGAACAGGGGCAGCACGAAGTCGGCAACCGCCAGGTTGTAGTCGGTCAACGTGGCGAGAAAGACCTCGGTTTCATGGATCTGCCGGTCGACCGCCCGGCTGGCGGCATCGATTTCGGCCGGCCGGCGTGGCTCCGGAGGAGTGTGCAGAGCACGAAACTCGTCGGCGAACACCAGCGCCTTGGCACGATGCGACAATTCGGTGTGCAAAACGAGGACGCGCGAACCGGTGACACCAAACGATGCCAATTTGCCGGATGCGGGGTCGCCGCTCTGGCTACCGTCGCTGCCGACGACTCGATAATCACCGCCGTGGGGAACCGTGGAAGGCACTGGCCAAGGCTGGTCGGGAGAAGCTTCCATAATCATCATTAATTCGAATTGTGCAGTGAGCATACGGATGTGCTGGTCGAGCACTGCTGCCTGGGTCGCTTCGCGTGCTTCCTCGAGTCGCAACATGGCTTCCGCCCCGCCCGGCTCTGCTCGCAGTGCCAACAGCTTGTTGGCCAACGCCGAGAGCATTTCGGTGCGTTCGCCCAACGCCTGGTAGCGCGCGATCTGCTCGCGGGCATCCCAGTATGCGGCCAGCGCGACGCGGCGCCGCGTGCCGGCCACCCGGCCGAGGCAATCGACCAAACGTAGCTTTTCCCCGGTTCCAGGGGGTAATTCTCGATCCCAGTGCAAGATTGCGGTGAGGCGCTGAGCCTGAAACGCCGGCTTCGATCCCAGCAGGCCTTGATACAAGCCGCCGTGGGCGTTTTCAGCCGCATCGCCTGCCGCCGTAAGCCATACGAGCGGTTTCGGCGGCAAGCCGGCCGACGAATCGTCGGGCGGGCTTTGCGCGCCTGGGTCACGCTCCCGGCGGAAAGTGCGCGGAGGGGATTCGTCGCGGGGTGAATTGGAATCAAACGTCTCTTCGGCGGCGGGTTGTTCCGCCGGCCGAGATTCCGGCTGCCGGTGGCTCGTCGGCGCCGGCCGCGTGATCAGCCGTTTGGCGAGGTAAGTAGGGTCGGAAGTTGGCTTAGTCACGAAAAGCGCGTACTCCGCAATATCTTCGTTGTAGCGCAGCACGCTCGCCAAAAAGGCCGTCTGCTCGGCCGTCAAATGGTCGAACGCGGCCGCGAGCGTCAAATACTCGGCTCGCTGCTGGTGGTATTCCTCTTCGGTCTCGCGCAACGCCTCGGCCGCCGCCACGAGTGCCGCACCATGCACATCGATCGCCCGACGGCTGATCGGCAACGTGCGGTGGATCAAGCGCAACCGGACAGGGGGCGTTTGAGTGCTAAACAAGTACTCGAATTCGGTCCGATAGTCTCCGACATGGGGACGGTCGACCGTCGAAGGCAGGTGCTCCTTAACAGGCCAGCCGACGAGCGACGCCAGCGCCTCCGCGTCGTTGATCACACGAAATTCGGCATCCTCGACCGCTGCTTCGGCCGTGGCCCACTGGCTTTCGCTAAGCGTCGAATGCGCATGGCCGGGCTGATGCCAACGACGACAGTATTCCAAATTGCCTCGAGCATAATGCAGTTGTGCTTGGGCGATGGCCAGCCGCCAATAGGCCACGGCGATCTGGCGTTGTTGCTCACGGCCGCTCGCTCGGGCCAGGGCGTCCACCAGCGGAAGCGGCCGACTGGGCACGCGTCCTTCATGAGGGCCTGAAAGTGCATCGGCCAAAAGCTCGGGGGGACGCATTCGGCGCGTGCCTGGATCGACGTGGCGCAGTTCTCCGCGATCGCCTGCCATTCCCCCTTCGGCATCGAAATCATGCATCAATTTGTGGGCCGGCTCTTGCGGTCCGCCGTGCCCATGGGCTGGCCGCTCGAACTGGCCGTCCGTCGCCGATGGTTCGGCTTCATTGCCCGCTTGGGCCGGAGCGGCCGGCCGCTCCTTACGCTCACGGAATCGGGGCGTGGGAACCGAAGATGGAGGTTCGCCGTTCTGGGCCAGTAGGCAACAACTGATCACCAAGCAT
>DATJTR010000703.1:0-2375 GCA_035503215.1 Pirellulales bacterium | reverse complement strand
ACGCCGATCGTCTCGGCCAGAAACTGCGTGTCGGTTTCCGAATAGCCATGCTGAGCGAACAGCCGCGCGGCCTGCGCCAAAATCTCTTCGCGGCGCGCGGCGAACCGTTCGTCGCAACTCTTCTTCGTCGTATTGTCGGTGGTGCTAGCCACGGCAAGCTCACTCTTGGATTTCGCGCGGACTGACCAGTCAGTCCGGCGCTTATTCATTAGTACGCGAATCAGTTCGACGTGTCAAGACCGGTATTTTCGGCAGTTCGAATCCGACCAGCCTGGGAACATGCAACGCTGCCTGCCGACCTCTCCGTTCGCCTGGATTCCTCGGAGGTGACCGCATTCCAACGGTTGCACCCTAGGAGGCGGATTTTTTAAAAACCAGGTATTGACATCCCATGTTTAACTGTATTAGAACAACAATTACAGTGAGTCGAGCATGAAACTCCATGTCAACACGTCCAGCCGCCTGCCCATCTATCAACAGTTGGGCACCCAGATCCGCGAGGCGATCGCCCGCGGCCAGTTGCAGCCCGAGGAAAAACTTCCCTCGGTCCGCGAGCTGTCTCGCGAGCTCGTCGTCAATCCGAACACCATCGCCCGCGCCTACATGGAATTGGAACGCGGTGGCTTTGTCGTTTCGCGGCCGGGATCGGGCGTGTTCGTCAGTCGCCCGCCGGCCGATCTGTCGGGCGAAGCGCGCGCACGCCAACTGGGCGAGCTCGTCGATGCCTTGCTAGTGCAAGCGGTGCATCTTGGTTTCTCGGCCGACGAAGTGCAGGCGCACGTCGAGCAGCGAGCCAAGCAATTCCAGTGGCAACCCACCGATCGTCAGTAGTCGCGAATCAACGAATCGCCGAGCGCGCAGCGGAAAGAAGGGAAACGAAGCATGTCGGCCGCCCAACCCGTGATCGCCACCCACCGGCTCACCAAGTATTACGGCCACCGGCGCGTGGTCGACAACCTGAGCCTCAACATTCCCAAGGGAACCGTCTACGGTTTCTTGGGACGCAACGGGGCCGGCAAATCGACCACGATCAAAATGCTGGTCGGCATGGTGCATCCCGATTCGGGCAGTGCCACGATCCTGGGTGACAACTGCGAACAGCTTTTGCCCCAAACCCGTGCCCGCGTGGCCTACATGGCCGAAGGGCATCCGCTATACGCCGGCATGACGGTCCGGCAGGTCGTCGACTTCACGCGACCCTTTTATGAGAACTGGAACGAAGAGCTGGTCCAGCAAGTGCTCCAGCATTTCGGCCTGTCGCCCAAGGCGCGCTTGGGCAAATTGTCGCGCGGTCAGCAGGCCCAGGTCTCGCTCGCCCTGGCGATCGCTCCCGACCCGGAGCTGCTCATCCTCGACGATCCGACTTTGGGGCTCGACACGATCGTCCGCCGGGATTTTCTCGAATCGATGATCAGCATCATCCAGCGCCGCGGCCGCACCATCCTTTTCAGTTCGCACATTCTCGGCGACGTCGAACGAGTGGCCGACCGCATCGGCGTGATCGTCGATGGCGTGCTGCGGGTCGACTGCCCGGCCGAAATGTTCAAAACGCAGATTCGCAAGGTGCTGGTCGAATTTGGGCGGCAGCCGCCGGCGTTTCCTGGTTGCGAAGGGTTAGTCAGCGCCCAGGCGGTGGGGACCCGTTTGGAGCTGGTGTTGGTGGGGCTGCGGCGCGAGCAGCAAGCGGCGATCGAGTCGCTCGCGCCGCTGTCGGTCGAGGTCGTCGAATTGAATCTGGAAGACGCGTTCATCGAATACACGCGCGGCCCGCGGCGGCCGCTCCCACAGTTTTTTGCCGGAGCCAAGGACGATGATGCGAGCTATAGCAATCAAGGAGCTGCGTGAGACGATCGGCATCGCGGCGGTGGCCTTGATTCCGTATGCGGGCATCGTGGCATCGGCCATGGGAATCGATTCGTTCTCGTGGCTGCTCGGCAACGCGGGCGGTCGGCTCGACAATGCCGGCGCCGTGCCGTTCGCTGGTGGAACGGTGCTGATGCAGCTTGGCGTCATTTCGGTCGGCTTGGCGATCGCTGTCGGCTTGCGGCAGAGTGCCTGGGAAGCGATGCGGGGAACTTACCTGTTCTTGCTCCACCGTCCTACCTCGCGGAATCAAATCTTCTTGGCAAAGTTGCTGGTTGGGTTGGCGCTGGTGCAGTTCACCGCCGCGCTGCCGATCGTGGGCTACGCCGCTTGGGCCGCGTTGCCGGCTACCCATGCAAGCCCCTTCGAGTTGTCGATGATGGCGCCGGCTTGGACAGGTTGGCTCTGCTTGCCCGTCGTCTATCTGGGTGCATTCCTCACCGGGGTACTGCCCGGCCGCTGGTTAGGCACCCGATTGCTACCCACTGCGGCGACCGTTGCCGTCTTCATGT
>DATJTR010000702.1:0-10579 GCA_035503215.1 Pirellulales bacterium | reverse complement strand
AAGCCCTTGATCGAGAATACCCGGCTCCCGCAGGGCGCAGGAACGCTTCCGCCGTTGCTCTCCGCCGTCCGAGCCTCCCGGGCGCGGCGGACGCAAGGGACCCGATTACAATCATTTTCGGCCGCCGCGGCAGGCGTACATTTGCCGCAAACGCTCGCTGTTAATAGTCATACGGTGCTAGCGAAGAGCGGTTCAAGGACCCTTCATCCATCAGAGCAACTAATGCCCCTGAAAACAAGACTTGAAGCGCTTGGGGCCGCGCTCTCGCCGGTGCGCAAAGACTTTACAGCTAACGATTAGCCCGATCGAAGGGGTCGGAACGAGGAAGCCAGCCCCTGCCCCGAGTAGCCGCGAATCTGTAGACTCACTCTGGCGATCCCTCTCCACGGAACCGACGGCCATGCGCGTCCTTTTCACCGGGCATCTGTCGTTGGACACTTGGCCGCAAGGCGGGTGGCTGTGCGATTTGGGAAAAGCGCTGGTCTGGGCAGGGCACGAGGTGCGCGGGCTGGTGACTGCAGGAAAGGTGGGCGGGAACGATCCGTTTCCCGTAGCCCGGGTGGTGTGCCGGGCCGGCGATCCCGCGGCCGATCTGGATTTCGACCCACCCTGCTTCGCTAGCGAGGGGGGTTCGAGTCAAACCTTCGAGTCGCTCACCGACGACCAGATTCGCCGCTATCGCGAGGCCTGGCGGCGGCGACTCGACCGCGAGGTTGACGACTTCAACCCGCACGTGATCCACGCCGCCAATCTGTGGTGGGAGGCGCAATTGGCCCTGGAGACCGGCGTCCCCTACGTCGTTTCGGCCTGGAGCGCCGAGCTGACCGCCTGCGCCGATCACGAGCAGACCCGGGCACTCGTCCAACAGGCTGCCGAAAACGCCAGCCGCATTTTCGTTCCGCACCGCGCGCTGGGCCAAGCGGTCGAAGCGGCCTTCGGCATCGCCCCCGATCACATCGTGATGCTGCAGCCGGCGATCGCGGCGGCAAGTTATTCGGTCCATAACCCGGTGCCCGAACGGCAGGCACTGCTGGCGCGGTTCGGCATACCGAACGATTCGCGGCCGCTTGTGGTCGTGCGGGCGACCGCCGACGTCGACAGCGGTTTGGATTTGGTGGTGAACGCCGCGGCGCGCTGCGAGGCCACGTCGGAATCGGCCGCGGTCGTGCCACGAATCGTCGTGGCTAGCGCGGCCGCGCCGAATCCCTTGGCCGCGGCCCAAGCGGCACGCCTGGGTCTAATGCATTTCATGCAAGTTCAAGTGGGCGCCGCCGCCCAGTGGCAGGCGCTATGGCAGGCAGCCGACCTGGCTTTGTTTCCCAGCCGCCGGCCGGCCGATGGCTTGGACGTGATTTGGGCCCTGGCAGCCGGCACCCCCGCGATCGTCACCGCGGCCAGCGGCTTGGATTGCCTGGCCGGGTGTCCGGCCGTGCGCTCGATCGCGGCCGACGATCACGAGCTGTTGGCCGACGCGATCCTGGCGGCGCTCGGAGAGTCGTGGAAAGAGGCACAGGGAGCCGCGGCGGCCGACTTCGTCCGCCATCGCCATGCGATCGCCACGGCGGCCGAGCATGTGGCCGAGGCCTATCGCAGCGTGCTCACCCAGCGCTTCGGCCACCTGCCGCCGCATTGAGCGGCAGGGATCGGCGCGTGAATCGGAGCAGCGCTGAAACGGCGATCGCCGGAATCGCTCTGGCGCCGTGTCACGGTTTCGCTGCCGTGCCGGCGGGCGTTGCCGCGGACGCGCTGAATTGGGCCACGTCCCAGACCTTCACGACGCCATCTCCCGAGTTGCTCGCCAGCAGGTGGCCGTCGGGTGAAAAGGCGAGCTGGAAGGTCTTGTTCTTATGGCCTGTAAAAACGTGCAGCGGCTCGCTCTGGCCCATCTTGCGGAGCACGACGACTTCGTGGCGGGTGCCGTCGGGATCGACATGCGTTTCGCAGCTTGCGAGCAGCCGGCTGTCGGCCGAGCAAATCGACACGCGCATTTTGTTGGGAGCGGCGTAGGGGATTGAAAAACGGTTCTGCTTCTTTTCCAGGTCCCAGACGGCGAGCTTGTTCTCGTCGTAGTAAATGAACCCCGAGCCATCCTCGAGGAACGAGACCCAGTGCGGACGAAAGTCGAGTTTTTGAATTTCTTCGCCGGTGACCGTATCCCACAGCACGTATTCCCAACCGAACGACACCGCGCGCGTTCCGTCGTGGCTCAGTTCGACGCGGTAAACTCCGCGAGCCTCTGGCGACATGCGTGCGACGGTTCCCGCGTGACTGATCGAGAACCGATAGCTGTCCCAGTAACTGACCGCGGTTTTGGCGTCGTCGGAAACTTGCATTATCGTCGTGCCACCGATGCGCCACGGCAATTCCAACGAGGCATAATCGGGAGCGGAAATGCGCGCGGAGTCGAACCCTCCGATGCCAACCTTGATGGCCACCGCCAGCGAGTTGTCGGACAAGCGGCGCATATAGTTGACGCGCCCGAATTCGAACGGGGTCTCCAGCTCCTGGTCGATCTCGTGGTCCTTGAGGTTCCAGAACTTGATCGGCACGCAATTCTGGTTGCCGGCGGTGACCAAGGTCTGGTTATCGGCGAGAAATGCCAGCCGCGCGCTTTCGCCGGTGTAGGCCTGCAAGTTGGCAATCTCTTCCCCCTCGACCGCGAGGAACTGCGACGGGTCGGGCAGCGACGGATCGAACCAGTGGCGCCAGTCGTCGTAGTCTTCCGTCCCACGGCAGAACATGCTGACGTCCGGCGCGGCGAGCACGTCCGCGTACAGCGGCCTGGCCATGTCGCGGTCGTCCAGCAGGCGCGCTACCCAGCAGATGAAACCACTGACCCGCGACGAATCCGGATATCGTCCGTGGAGCACGGCAATCGCCGCGCGCAGCTTCTCGGGCGGTAAATCGGAGAGATCTTCGTTCCGCGTCCGCATCTCCATGGCAATCCGGCCGTACATTTCCAAGCCGTCGTCCCCCTCGTACCGATCCAACATGTAATCGGCGAATCTCGTCAGATCGCCCTGCTGACCGTGCCAGCGCGGGAATAGGTAATGGATCATGTTGTCGACCAGACTCCAGTTCTCTTTCGAGATCTTCAGTCCGCGATCGAGCACGTCATCCATCGTCGCGAGATCCCATCCCTGAGCCATGCCAACGGTGATCATCGCGGAAAAGACGCAACTGTCGGCCGGCGGCAACTTGGCCGCGTCCTTGAGCAGTTCGGCAGCCTTGGCAATCCGCTCGTTGAACAGTTGCCATCCTTCGGGCGTGACGGTATCGGCATCGCCCGATCCCCGGGCATCCCAAGCGTAGTGAATGTACGCCCGGGCCTGGACGTTGCGGGCGGCGACGGAGTCGGGCTTGTGCTTCAGCCAGGCATCGGTCATCGCCACGACTTCTTCCAGATGGGCATCGTGGCCGCGATCGTCGACATTATTGCCGTCGAAATTGTGGCTCAACCAATCGTATAACACCTCGGAAGTGAAATGATTCTCCACAACCAGATCCTGGTTGCGGAAGCGGTCGGCCCATTGTTCCAAACCGTCGAAATTCCCTTCGTGGGCCAGCAGCGTGAATTCGTTCCGCAACATATTCAACGACGGAAGCTTTTCGACGGTCGGACTGATTCGCGGCTGCTGAGCCAGGATCGATTCGTACAACGGAATCAAGCTATATGGGTACAGTTTTTTGACCGCGACCAACCACTCGTCGTGTTCGAGCGGTTCGAGCTGAATGAATCGGATCTCGAACGGACCGCCGGTTGCGGTGATAAAAATCTTGTCTTTGGGTGGGAGCACCCGATCGGGATCGAGCGATAAGAGCTCGGGCGAAGTGACAACATCGACGACGCCATGGGGACGGAAGAAGAGGAACCCCTTGTCTCCCACCAGTACCGTCACCTGAAAGCCCGTCATTGCGTAGCTTGGCCCGGCGCCGACCGGTAGCGGAGGTTCTTCGTAGACGGCCGTAATTCGTCGATCGTAAAAACACTCGTAAGCGGTTTCATAGGGCCCCGTTTCAACGAGGAATTGCCGCCCACCCATCACGAGCCCGAAGCCGAGCTTGCTTTGATCATTTCGGTTGGGGCGGCTGTAAGAGATCGTCAGTCGATAGAACTCGGGGACTTTCACCGGCAAGCACAATATGGCCTTGCCCGATTCCGGCGTGCGCAGCGCCGCGCCGTCAAACCAGAACTGCTCCGCCTCGGAAACCGGTCGCACCTTCGTCGCGTAGGCCACGTCGAGCGCCGTGTCGATCGAGCCGATCAGATCGGTGAGTCCACCTCGGCTTCTACCCCGCCGCTTGTGCGCCAGGTTGCCTGCCAGTTCGATCGGCGATGCGTTCAGATGAGAGATGTCCGCGTCTGTCGCGGACGCCTCCGCTGCCGCGTTCTGCGCGCTTGACCGCTGCGAGTTGCAGCCGGACGATGGCCCTGCCAGGGCAAGACCGATCAGCAAGAGGAATGAAGACCGAGCGACCGAACGACGTCGGACGATGAGCGCGGACATGGCAGCCTCGCGAAATCGAGATTTCCAACGGAAACGTCGAAACAGAAGTGGCGACCGGCGAAAGTGCGCGAAAACCGCATCGCTGCGAGCCGGCGGCATTTGCCATGATAACGCTGCCGTTGCGCCGATCAATCAAGGGGCCGCCAAATTCGGGCAGGCGGATTACCGCTGCGCGCCGGGGCGGTCAGAACAGCCGCCGCTGACCGGACGGTGCGGCCGGGGGGCGGAAATTGCCGCACTCCAGGGGCGCTTTGCGGCCGTCGAGGCCGTAGCGCTTGGCGAAGACGCTGAAGGTTTGCTTGATCTGTTCGGCCATCAGCCCTTCCCCCTTCATCCGCGCGCCGAACTTCGAACTGCTGAGTTCGCCGCCGCGGGTGGAACGAATCAGCGTCTGGACTTTGTCGGCCTTGTGCGGTTGCGTGCGCTCGAGCCAATCGAGAAAGATCGGCCGCACGGCCAAGGGCAACCGCAGCACGGTGTAGCCGGCTCCTTGCGCCCCTGCCTCGCTGGCCGCCTGGAGCACCGCGGGGATTTCGAAATCGTTCAAACCAGGAATGATCGGGGCAACCATCACCCGCACCGGAACGCCCGCGTCGGAAAGCTCACGCACCGCTCGCAGCCGGGCCGCGGGAGTGCTGGTGCGGGGCTCCATCGTGCGGGCCAGCTCGGCGTCGAGGGTGGTGATCGACAAGGCGACGCTCACCGTGCGGTCGGCGGCCATGCGCCGGAGAATGTCGAGATCGCGCGTCACCAGCGCGTTCTTGGTGATGATGGCGATCGGTTGCCGGGCTTCGCAGGCAACTTCCAGACAGCCGCGCGTGAGGCGGAACTCCCGCTCGGCCGGCTGATAACAATCGGTCACGCCTGAGAAGATGATCGGTTCGGGCAGCCAGGAATCGCGGGCCAGAAAGGCCCGCAACAATTCGGGCGCGCGATATTTCACCAGTACCTTCGACTCGAAATCGATGCCGGCGTTAAGCCCCAGGTATTCGTGATACGGCCGGGCGTAGCAATAACTGCAGCCGTGAGCACAGCCGCGATAGGGATTGAGGCTGAAACGAAACGGGATGTCGGGACTGTCGTTCTGGGAAATGATGGTTTGCGAATCGTCGGGCAGATACTCGGTGGCCACGCCGCGACCGGGAAGCAGTTCGTCGGCCGGATCGAGTTGCTCCAGATCGTCCTCGGCATGCACCCGCTCGAAACGATTCGGCGGGCGCAGCGCGGTGCCGCGGCCTTTCGCGGCCGCTCGAGCCGGATCGAGGTTTCCTTCCGGACGATTCACGCGATTGCTCCTGGAGCTGGGCACGGCCGAATGCCGTGCCGAGGGCCAACCCCTCCGACCACTGCGCTGCAATGCCCATCGCCCAATCGGCGAATTGCGCGGCATATATGAACAAAAGTATACTACCCGGAAAGGACGGCCGCAAGGTCGTCGCGGTGCAGGGTCGTCGTGGCAACGGGTGGGCGGTTTACAGCGACGCGGAAGGCGGTCGCTCAAGCGACCGGTTTGACGGGCCGACAATGGAGATGGTCCGCGCGCGGCCCTCACGGCAAGCGGCGGGAGGACCCCCCGGCAGCCTGGCCGCCAGAGACGCGTGGGCAATCGCAAAACTCAACCCGCCGCCGAATCGTCGACCGACTGCCGACCGCGAGAGCGCGGGAAGGGCCGCGGAACGAAACGGCGCGAAGCGATCGGCCGTGTCGGCTGGCTTCCCCTATCGCCCGACTATTTGGAACAATCGCGCCGGCCGCTCGTGAGCCTGGCGTTCATCGTGCCGCTGCTGGCGACCTACGAGGGGGGAATCCTCTGCCTGGGACCTGCGGCTCTGCGTAACGGAGCCGACGTCTGGCTGAGATATTTGCTGAGCCTCGTCGGACTGGGGCAATACTTCTTGCTCCCGCTGCTGACCGTGGCGCTCTTGTTGGCCTGGCACCATGTTCGCAACGAACGCTGGCGTTTGCGGCGCGAGATCGTGCTGGGCATGTACCTGGAATGCGTCGTGTTGGCCTTCGGCCTGTTGGGCCTCGGCTATCTGGAGCGCAATCTGTCGCAGTTGGCCTTGGCGGTGCTGCACCCCAGCGTCGCTCCTAGCGGCGGCGAGCAACAGCTTGAGCCGCGCGGGCATTTCGCGCCCGCCATGGCCCCACGGCGATCGTCTGCTCCCCAGCGTGTCGGCACGTCGGGCACGGCTCCGCGTGCGGCACTGTTGGCCACCGTGGTGTCGACGCCGGCGGCAAGGTTGGTCGGATTTTGTGGAGCGGGGATCTACGAGGAAGCGCTGTTCCGACTGATGCTGTTGCCGCCGGTCGTGGGTGTGCTGCGATTGTTCGGCATGCCGCGAGCGTGGCGGCTGACGCTGTCGGTGTTGGCGACGAGCGTGATCTTTTCGGCAGCACATTATGTCGGCCCGCAAGGAGAAGCGCTCGATTGGTTCAGCGCCTCGTTCCGTTGTTTTGCGGGCATTTTCTTTGCGACGCTGTTCGTTCATCGCGGGTTCGGCATCGCGGCCGGCACGCACGCGGTGTACGACGTGCTGGTCGGATTGGCTTAGCGCCGCATCGTGGCGCATGGGCGCGGCAGCGCCGTTCGTCGCGCGCTGGTCTGGCAGCGCGGCGCTCCACCGCTAGCAAGCCGTGGTGTTCCACGTGCCGGGCGTGTCAAGATCGTCGAGACGAAAGTTTTGCCGGCGCCAGGCTCGCGCAAAAAAGTCTCTTTGTGGTCCCGCGCATCGCGTTTATAATGGGGCCAGTTGAAGCAATTCACACCGCCTGTCCGCTACCGCTGGCCGAGGATTCTGACCGTGCTTTCCGTTCGACCGAAAGTTGCCGAGTTGGTGTTTCAGCTGTTTGGGCGGGCCCTGCATCCCGAGCTGTTCCAGGTCTACAGCACTCGCACGGTCAAGCGTGGGGATTACGAGGCGGTGATCAACATCACCAGCGCCGGCCACGTGGTTGCCTGGCGCTATCAGGGCCAAACGCTGACCGAAGTGGCTACCTCGGCCCATCACCCGCTGCCGCAGAAGCGGCGGTTGATCTGTTGCAAGCTGAAGGGCGAGGGGCGCGACCGGATGGAATGCCGCGGCGGCGCCCGGTATCAGATGAATTTTCAGCTCGAGCCGGTCGAGCCCGAAGTTTTCTGGACCTTCCAGCACGAACTGGCGCACGACGGCGAACGCCAAGGAATGCTGCACCGCTTCGATTCGAGCGGCCGCATGGCGCTGGGGGCGCTCAGCTACATCAACGTCGAATCGCGGAACCGCAGCCTGCTGGTGCAGGCCTTCCACACCTTTCCGGACGACTACGCGATCGTGAAAACGCAATCGCTGTTCGAGATTCCGTGAAAGCCGCTCGGCTTGATACCTGGGCCCACACGCTTCGCGCTGCCCTCTAGTTCGCTCTGAGCGCCGGTCGAGCCAAACGGTCTGTCCGACGCCAGGAGTTCGTGAGGTCCAAGCGAACTCAAGCCTCCAGCTTGCGCAAGAAGCGGGCGAGTGCCGTATTGAATTCCACGGGCGTTTCCAGAGCCGACAAATGGCCGGCCCCAGGCAATACGACCAACTCGCTGCCGGCGATCGCGGCCGCCATCGTGCGCATTTCGCCCGCGGGCGTGATGGCGTCGTCCGCGCCGGCAACGACCAGCGTCGGCAGCTTGATCTCGGGTAACAGACCGGTCACGTCGGGTCGTTCGGCCAGGCCACGCAGCGCCGCCGCGATTCCTTCGGGCGCGGTGAGCAGAATCCGCTCGCGGACAAATTCGACCACGCCTGGCAGGCGCTCGAAACTTTCGGTCGTGAAGAAGCGGGGAAGCATCGCTTCGGCCACTGGGCCGGCGCCGATGGTCAGCACCTGATCGATCGTCTTCAGGCGTCCTTGGCGAGCTTCGGCGGTGTCGGCTGCCGCCCGCGTGTTCGAGAGCACCAGCGCCCGCAGCCGCTGCGGGTATTTGCGGAAGAACTGAAACGCGGCGTAGCCCCCCATCGAAAGTCCGGCCAGCACGACAGGCTCGGTCACGCCGAGGCCGTCCAGAATGGCCGCCACGTCATCGGCCAATTGCTCCATGGTGACGGTGCCCGCGGTCACGCTGCTGGTGCCGAAGCCGCGGAGATCGGGGGCGATGACCCGGTACTGCGAGGCAAAGCGTTCGATCTGGGCCGACCACATCGAGTGGTCGAGCGGAAAGGCGTGCAGCAAGACGAGCGGCAGGCCCGCGCCGCGGTCGAGCACGTGCAACTCGGCCGCTGGCACGCTCAGGCGTTTCATGGCGAATCCTTCTTTTCGTCCTTCTCGTCCGGTTCCGTGCTCTTCTCTTTTTCCTGCGGTTGGCTTGCGGCCAACTTGCTGCGGAACAGATCGAGCTTCTTGGCGATGACGTGGGAATAAGGAATCAGGCGGGCGGCTTCGGTTTGGCATTTGACCGCGGCGGCATAGTCTCCTTTGGCGGCATAGCAGTGGGCCAAGGTGTCGAGGTTGCCCCCCAAACGCTCTTCGCCCCCCGGGCCTTCGCGGGCGAGACTGGCCCGCTCCAGCTCGATCGACTTTTCGCTGAGCCGGACGGCTTCGTCGAAATCGCCCTCGGTGTTCGCGACGAGCCAGGCCACCTGATTGTAGAACTCGGAAGTGTCGGGATCTTCGTCGATGCGGTTGCGGTACAGCCTTAGTGCGCTGGCGATCAGCTCCATGGTCGCGGCGTGCTGCTCCGAGGTTTGATCGGGGAGATGGTAGAGCCCGATCAAGACTTCGCCGTCGAACGGGTTTTCGTGGACCGCACGTTCCAACAGCTCGCGCTGCTTGGCATAGTCTTGCCGCTGGCCGGCGGCGCAGGCTTGCAGATAGAGGGCCTGGGCTTTGCGTTCCTCCATGCGCAAATGCAGTTCGGCCATCACTCGTTTGGCCGCTTCGCGGTTGCCGTCGAGCTGGCCGTCGAGTTGATCGATGGCGGCTTGCATGACGTCGCCGGCTTCGGCGTCGAGGCCGCGATCGTGCAGGCTGTCGGCCCAATTCAGCCGGGCTTTGAGCACGACCACGCGATTATCGGAGCCGGTGACCTTGGTTTCGACGACGTGGCGGAATTCGTTGTCCGACCATTTCATCAGGTTGCGACGGCGGAGGTTCTTGCCCATGTCGAGGTGATCTTCGGCCCGATCGGGATTGATGTGCAGAGCCCGTGCGGCCGCTTCGTCGGCTTGCTCGGTTTTCCCTTCGGCGGCCAAGGCCTGGGCGCGGGTGTAGAGCAACTGGGCGTCGGCGTCGAAGCTGGAGGCGAACCGCGTGGCGACTTCGTCGATCACGCTCCACGCCTTGCGCTTGGCGAGCCAATTGACCAGCTCGGCCAGCGTTTGCGGATCACCCCGCTCGATGCCGACCATTTCGTGCATCGCCGCCAGGGCCTCGTCCTCGCGACCGAGCCGCTGGAGCTGCGCTACTTCGATCCGCAGCATTTTCATCAGCACCTGCCCTTCGGACTGCTGCGGATGCTCGGCCAGCGTGCGTTTTTCTTCATCGACCAGCTCGATCCAACTGCCCAGTCCCTTTTCCGGATTGGCGCGCATCTCTACGTAACTGCGCAGCCAACGGGCGGCCGGCCGGCGGCTGCGGTCGAGGCTTTTGGTCAGGACCTGGGCGCGGTTGGGCCACGCCGCATCGTCGGGCTGCGGGTCCTGCGTGATGATCATGATCGCCACCTTCTTGGCCAGCACCGGCGACTGTTCGAGCCGAATGAGCCGGCAAAGCGATTCGACGCCCGCGTCGGAACCCAGGGCCAAAAGCTGCCGCATCCGGTCCTCGCGCACGGCGTCGTTTTGCAGATCGTAGTCGCGCAAGATGTCCTTCACCTGCGGCACGACGCTCTCGTCGATCCAATCGCTACGGATCTGCCGGGCCAGGTAGCGGGCCTGCGTGGCGATTTCGACGTCTTCGTTCTCTTCGGCGTCGACCAGGGCGTCGTAGGCGGCAAACCGCAGCCGGGCCAGTTCCCGCTGGGCCCGTTGGCGGACGACGTATTCCTTATCCCCCAGTTGCGTGATCAGCACCGCAATCCGCCGATCGAGGTCCGTGTCCTCATCGCTGTC
>DATJTR010000701.1:0-10195 GCA_035503215.1 Pirellulales bacterium | reverse complement strand
GTCCCCCGCGTCGGGCACGGCCAGGTCGAGGCGATACGTTCCTTCTTGCAGGGCGCTGAACTGGCCGACGAACATTCCCTTGCGCTGCGGATCGGCCACGAGTTGCAAAGTTTGCAGCGTACCGTTCGGTGCGACGATAGCCAGCGGCACCTGCGCGGCTTCGAGCGGCTCGAACCGCGAATCGGACAATTGGGCCCGGACCAGGACGGTGCCCCCCAATTGATAGCGATCGCGATCGACCAGCAGCATGCCACGGCTCGAGCCGACGAGCAGTCGGCCTTGCGAGACGTGACGCAGCACTTTGGTGTAGAACTGCTCGAAAAACGCGTCGCTCTGGGCGCGCAGCCGCCACATCTCGCCGCTGCCGAGATAGAACACCCGGCCCGAGCCGTAAAAATGGCCGGCCAGGTACACGGGCAACTGTCCGCCGCTGGCCGACTCGGGGTCGGAATAGCGGGCGTAGACCGCGGCCCCCGGCTTGGCGCCATGCACGCCGTAGTAGCCGTAGACGCCGGCGAACGAGGCCCAATCGGCCGCGCTGGCCGCGGCGTTGTCGGCCAGCCAGAGGAATTCGGCTTCGGCTCCTTCGCGCGTGAACTCCAGCGGCCAGGCGGTCTCTGAGCCAAACCGCCCCTCTTCCATCAAAGTCAGCCGGTGGCTGAATTCGACCGGATACAAGCCACGAACGCGGGCCATGCGCGGCTCGTTCACCCAGCGATCCATCTCGACCGGCCCGGCAATGACGATGAGCCCGCCCGCCTTTTCGGCCACCCAGCGTTCCAGCAATTCGACTTGTGAGTCGTCGAGCGCAAGCCAGTCGGGATCGAAGGCCACGATGGCGTCGTATTCGAACAGGTCTTTGGCATCCGAGGGAAACGCGGCCAGGATTTCGTGCGAATCTTGCGAGATGCCTTTCTGTCCCGACTGCAAGAGGACGTCGACAACCATCTCCTGGTCGCGGCGAAGTTGATTGCGGAGAAAGATGTATTCGCGCGTCGGGCCGCTGGCGAAGAGTAGCACTTTGGTTTTGCGGTCGACGATTTCGACGTCGACTTCCTGCACGTTATCGGCCGCGCTGCGGTCTTCGGCCGGCGGCTTGACCTCCAGCCGATACGTGCGGCGGCCGGCCTCGGCCGGCGTGAGCGTGAACTTGACCGGAATCGTCTCGGTGTTGCCCCCCAGAATGATTTGCTCCGACGCTTCGCTGCGCGAGGCGTCGGCCGCCGAGTCGCCGGCGGGCTTTGAGGTCAGCTCGACCGTGACGGTGCGCCCGGCCAGCTCCTGCGCCTGCACGTAGCCGGTGACCGTGAAACTGTCGCCTGGATAGGCCCGCGCGGGAGCGACGAAATCGGCGATGCGGACGCCCGCCGGCCGGCGCTCGGAGCCGACGCCGACGGTGTAGACCGGAATCTTGGCGTCGCGGGCGGCGAGGATGGCGGTTTGTGCGTCGATGCCGGCATTCTGCCCGCCGTCGCTAAAGACGACGATGCCCGCGACTGGGTTGGCCCGCTCTTCGTGAATGACGTCGCGCAGGGCCTGACCGAGCCGGGTTTCGGTCCCCTGCGGGCGGAGGGCTTTGCGCCAATCGGTCTTGTCGGCGGCCGTATCTCCCTTGGCCGCGTCGGCTGCGGCGTCGGTCGGCGGCTCGCCGGGCAGCTTCTTTCCGTCCTTGCCGGCGGGCTCGGTTTTGGCGAGCGCGGCCAGGCGAGCGACTTCCGTGTCGAAGCGGAGAATCGATACGTCGTGTACTTCGCGCAGTCGGCGCACCAGGCCCCCCGCGTCGAGCACGGCGACAATTTCGTCGATCCGACTGGGGGCGGTGGCAGCGGGAGATGTTTCCTTTGCGACTGGCGATTCGTCCTTTGCGGCCGACGGCTCTTTCGGTGGCGGGGCGGAAGGGGCTTTTTCGGAGTCCTGCAGGCCCATGCTCAAACTGGTGTCGACCATGAGCAGCACCCGCGAATTGTGGATGGCGGTGCGCTCGGTTCGTTTTTCGAGTTCCAGGAAATAAGCCAGGATGCCCGTGAGCGCCACGACGCGCAGGGCGAGGAGCACGAAGCCCATGCCGGGGCGCAGCTCGACACTGTCGCGGCGATAGAGGGCGGCGACGAAGACGAACACGGCCGCACAGACCGCCAGCAGGGCCAGCACGTGCCAACGCTCGGAGAGCATTTGCCAGCGCTCGAAGTCGTAGGTGGTGCGCGTCGTGTCGAGTTGGGCGAGCAGTGCGTGGAGCATCAATGCACTGCTCCCCGGCGAACCGGATGGTAGCTCGCCGAATAGGCCAAGATCTGCTCGGCAAGTAAAACGCCGATGAGCAGCCACATGAAAAACCGCCCCAAGTTGGGGCCGGAGAGACGTTCGCCGTCGTAAGCGACGTCCTGAGCTTGTGAATAGAGATACTTGATGCCCGGCAGCCGCTGGGCGAGGCCGGCACTGTCGAGCCGCTGGAGATTGCCTTCACGGGGATCGACGTTCAGGGCAAACTGGCGGGGGACGATTTCGCCGCCGGCCCGCAGCGTCCATTGGGCTTCGTAGATGCCGGCGGCGTGGGTGTCGGTGAGCGTGGCGGTCTGATCGGTTCCGGCGGCCTCGGCATCGACGGTGAGCGTGCCTCCCCCTTGATCGGCCGGGAGAACGAAACGGACCTGCGGTTGATACTGCGCCAAGGGCATGGTGGTGGCTAGCGGCGCGCCGACGAGCGAGCTGACCGTGGCATGCCGCGAGGCGGCGAGATAGGCTTCCAATTCGAGCATGGCCACGACGAAGCTGGGATTGTTGCGTCCCCAGTTGTTCCAACTGCCTTGCGGCGTTTCGCCCGGACCGGCCTTGGTGAGAAACGCCACGACGCGGCCTTCCCCCATCCGATGCTCGACGGCCAAGGGCGCGCCGTTTCGCAGCCGGGCGATGACTTGGGTCTCGGCGTCGGACGCCGGGGTCCAGTTCTTGGCGGCGGCAAAATAGTGCTCGACCAAGATCGAACCGATGAAGCTGTTGCGCTCGCCGGCGAACACGGAGAAAATCGGGTGGTCGGTGACTTCGACGTCGGGGACTTCCTCGGTGCGATCGACCAACAGTTCGGTCACGCCGACCAGCGGCAGCGGAAACAGTCCGGCCCCGTCGCGATAGAGATGCTTGTTGAGAAAATCGGCCTGGTTCAGTTCGCCCAGAAAGATGCCGACGCCGCCGCCGGCCCGGACGTAGGCTTCGAGGGCTTCGATTTCGGCCACGTCGAGCCGCTCGAAGTTCAACAGGAACACGGCATCGTAGCCGTCGAGCGCATGATCGCGCAAGAACCGAGGCGACTCGATGAGCGGGCTGACGCCGCTTTTTACCTTGCCGCCCGGGGACAGCGCGGTCGAGAGAAACGTGGCGTCGCTGGCCTTGGGATCGCCATCGATGACCAGCACCGGCGAGGTGTCGGCCACTTCCACGACGGCATAGCGTACATTGTCGGCCGCGATGGCGTCGCTCTCCAGTTGAGCCGACACGCGGTGCTGCCCGGCCGCGGCGAAGACGACCGGGAATCGGCGCGTCACGCTCTTGCCGGCCGGAATCTGCTCGATGACCACCGCAGGGCGGGCCAGGCCATCTTCGGCCAGCGTGACGGAAACGTCACGGGCCGGCGCGGAAGCGAAATTGGTGACCGTGACGGTCATCCACAGCGGCACGCCCGCGGCCCGAATGCCGGAGGTGATGCGCAAGTCGGCGATTCCCAAGTTGGCGTGCGCCGTCTCGACGCAATCGACCAGCTCCAAGTGCGCCCCTTGCTGCTCGAGCCGGGCCAGCGCCTCGCGGATTTCGGCCGGATCGTCCCATTGGTTGGCGCGGAAATCGGAGATCAGGTATACGACCCGCTCTTCCGAGCCACTCTGGTGCGGCAGGCGTTCGATGGCTTCCAGGGCTTCGTAGGGGCCGGAAGCCAATTGCGTCGGCTTCCAGGAAGCGACGATGCTGGTGATTCGCTCGCGCGAGCCGCCGGTGAGCGGTTCCTGGAGCATGTCGGGCTGGGCATTGCGGTCGCCGGCGCCGGCTTCGGAAAAGCGCAGCAGCGTGAAGACCTGCGGGTTGTCGGCCCGGGCGGCCTGATCGGCCAGGCGGAGTACGACCTCTTTGGCCCGATCGAGCGCGCTGGAATCGCTCGTGCGATCGGACATGGAATAGCTGTCGTCAACCAGCACGATGTGATGGGTCTTGGCGTGGCTGAGCAGGGCGGCCCACTGGTTGTGGGGTTGGGCCAGCATGAGCACGATGGCCGCCACGGCCATGACGCGCAGGAGCAGCAACAGCAGTTGCTTGAACAGGATCCAGTTGCGGCTTTTCTTCTGGCTGGCCAGCAGAAACTCCATCGCCGCCCAGTTCACGCGGCGGTGGCGCAGCCGATTGATCAGATGGATCAAGATCGGCACGCCCAGGAGAGCGAGTCCCCAGAGCAGCGGTGCGTGAACGAAGGGCAACATGCGGAAGTTTTACGCTGGAGGGCGAAGTAAGCGGCGGGCCAGGAGCGCGGCGAACCACGAATGGCCGCGGCCGGCTGGCCGGCAACGTTTCGGAGCCTTAATTTCGAGATTGCACGGCCAGACGATGATTCAAATAGGCGGTCAGCGCCACGTCGAGCGGCTGGCTGGTCCGCACCAACGTGTAGTCGACTCCCTGCCGGGCACAACCGTGTCGCACGTCGTGCAGGAAGCGGGAGAGCGCGTCGAGATATCCTTCCCGCAGCGCGCGGGGATTGCAGTTCAAATGGGCCGGCAGCTCGAGCCCCTCGAACCGCGTGGCCCCGTTGAACGGAAAATCGAGTTCGTCGTCGTCGAGCACGTGGAACACGACCACGTCGTGCCCCATTTGCCGCAGCAGCCTGAGGCCGGCGAAGAGCGATTCCCGCTCCACGAACAAATCGGAAACCAGGATCATCAAGCCGCGGCGGGGATAGGTTTCGACCGCGCCGCGGAGGATCGACAGCATGTCGGTTTTGCGGGCGGGCTCGGAGACCGCCAGGGCCTGAATGATCGAATTCAAATGCCCGCGCTTGGTGTGCAGGGGAACGCGATTGCGGACCGCTTCGTCGAAAGCCAGGCAGCCGACCGCGTCTTGCTGCCGCAGCAGCAAATAGGCGATCGACACGGCCAGCGTGGCGGCGTAGTCGAACTTGTTGAGCGGGCCGGAGCCGTATTGCATGCTGCCCGAGACGTCAACCAGCAAGGCGGAGCGCAGGTTCGTGTCTTCCTCGAACTGCTTGATGTAATAGCGGTCTTGCTTGGCCCAGACTTTCCAATCGATGTGCCGCAGGTCGTCCCCTGGCGCGTACTCGCGGTGCTGCCGGAATTCGATCGATTGGCCGAAGAACGGGCTGCGGTGGATGCCCGACAGAAATCCTTCGACGATGTGGCGGGCGCGTACTTCGAGCCGGCTGATGCGGGCGATCGTCTCAGGATGCAAAAATCTTTTGGAATCGGGCATCGCGCGTCAATTCATCCTCTTTGGTGGGCGTGATGTCGAGCAGCCGGCCGACCAGGTCGTCGGGCGTGACCCCTTCGCTCTGCGCGGCGAAATTGACGACCAATCGATGCCTGAGCACCGGACGGGCCAGGGCCTGGATGTCGTCGGTCGAAACGTGGGTGCGGCCGTGCAACAGCGCCCGGGCCTTGGCCCCGACGATCATGAATTGCACCGCCCGCGGCCCGGCCCCCCAGCTCAACTGGTCGGAAACGAAATCGGGCGTGCCGACTTCGCCGACACGCGTCTGGCGAACCAGCGACACCGTGTAGCGGATCACGTGATCGGTCACCGGCACTTCGCGCACCAGGCGGGCCAGGTCGAGAATGTCGCCGGCCGAAAGGACCGGCTCGATGCGGTCGACCTGCGTGCTGGTCGTGCGGCGGGCGATTTCGGTTTCTTCCTCGAACGTCGGATAGCGGACGAAGACCTTGAACATGAAGCGGTCTTGCTGCGCTTCGGGCAGCGGATAGGTCCCTTCCTGCTCGATCGGGTTTTGCGTGGCCAGCACGAAGAATGGATCGGAAAGCTTGTGCCGCACCCGGCCCACGGTGACCTGCCGCTCCTGCATCGCTTCGAGCAACGCGGCCTGGGTTTTGGGCGGCGTGCGGTTGAGCTCGTCGGCCAGAATCACGTTGGAGAAGAGCGGTCCTTCCAGAAAGCGGAATTCGCGCGAGCCGGTCGAACGGTTCTCCTCGATGATTTCCGTGCCGGTGATGTCGGCCGGCATCAAGTCGGGCGTGAACTGAATGCGGCTGAACGACAGATTGAGCGCCCGGGCGAGCGTGCTGATCATCAGCGTTTTGGCCAAGCCCGGCACCCCTTCCAACAGGCAGTGGCCGCGGCTGAACAGCGAGATCAGCAGCTCTTCGATCACGGCGTTCTGGCCGACGATCACCTGGGCGAGCTGATCGAGAATCTTCTGCCGGGCTTCGCCGAGTTTGTGGATGGCGGAATCGGTGACGCGGTGATCGGACATGGGCGGTTTATCTCGCTCCACGGGTTGGTCGGCTCAAACAGTTGACGGGACGGGATCGGCCACCGCCTGCGCGGCCGATACGACGACGTGCGCGACGGCGCTGGCCGAGCGACCGGCCCGGCGACGGGCGACCGGGGCGATCGAAGTTGGAGCGTGGCCAGGCGTGCGATGGGAGAGCGGCAGGATGTCGAACTTCGAGAGAATCAACGTTGATAGATCGGCAGGGCGCCGTTTTCGAGTTGCAGAATCGTCAGATTGATGGCCGTGGTGTAAATCGGACCGATGTAGCCCTGGTTCCAGTGGGCGAATTTTCCGTTGTCGGTGACCTCGGTCTTGAGCTTGTTGAAGACCTTATCGCGGTAGGCCTCCCACTCGGCGCCGCCTTCGCGATATTTCACTTGGGCGTAGTAGTAATGGGCGTAATGCCAGTGACCGAAACCCTGGTTGGTGATGTCGGCCAGGTTGTTTTCGCAGTATTTCTGCAGCCGGGGAACGAACTGGCTGTCGTAGTCGCCGGCATTGAACAGACAGGCAATCGCGGCGGCCGAGATGGCCGGCCGGCCACCGCCGCCCTTGGAACTGTATTGTACTCCCCCGTCGGGCAGGGTGCAGTTGCGGATGTAACCGATCGCCTTATCGACGACTTCGGCAGGGACCGGAATGCCGGCGTTGCGGCAGCCGCGCAGCCCTTGGACCTGAGTAATGGTGGTCGAGCCTTCGTCAAAATCATTGCCATCCTTGGCACTGACGTAACCCCACCCGCCGGCGGCCGTTTGGGCCTCGCCCGTGAACTGCACGGCCCGGGTCAGCACGTCGATCAGTTCCTTGCGGCGGCTCGTGTCTTCTTCTTCGCCCAGCACTTGCGAGAGGAAGAGCATCGAATAGCCGTGGCCATAGGTGTAGCGGTCGTCGCGTAAGGGATCGCCGATCAAACCGTTGGGCCGGCTGCGGCTGATCAGATAGTCGACCGCGAGGCGGATTTGCTTGGCGTAGCGTCCTTGCGTGGTGGTCGAACCTTCGGACAACAGGGCCAGCCCGGCCAGCGCGGTCATCGAAGTCGGGTAGCGGCCATCGACGGCGGTCCAATGCCCGAGGCGCGATTGGGTGCTGGCCACCCAATCCAGCCCGCGCGTGATCAGCTTCTGCATTTGCGGATCGCGACGACTGGCGGCCTCAGTCTCGCGCACTGCGACGACCGAGAAGACGAGCACGACAGCGCACAGCGCCAGGGCACGCAGCACCACGGCGCAGCGACACAACGATCGAGAGCAGGTTTTGCTTGAATCAGTCATCATCGCTTTCGCCTCCCAGCTCCTCGACGATGCGATCTTCGACGGCGGACTCAACTTCACGAGCCGAGCGGTCGACCGTGCGCAAAATCACGCGGCCGAGGCTGCCGATGAAGCTCGGCTTGGCCGACTGCGGCGCGTCGGACAGCGGCGGCAACGGATCGTCGGTCAGCCGGAAGGTGAACATGTTGGTGGGCAGCAGCAGGGTGACGGCACTTTCGTCCCGTTCCCCCTTGATCTCGAAATTCGTGATCATCGGCAGATCGTCGCGGAGCATCACTTGCCGGCCGTTGCGCTTGTCGATCACCTGCACGACCGATTTCGCTTCGGGCTGGCCGGCGGCCGTTTGCCGGTGCCGGTTGCAGAGGAAGAACAACAGCGGCAGATTGCAAGGTTGCGAGAGGATCAGCCCTTGCTGCTGCACGACGACCGGCCGGGGCCACAGTTTGGCGCCGCTCGAGCGGTCGAACGCGTAGACGCGGCCGTTGATCAAGGGATCGTTATTCAGGCCGTTGGGGGGCTGAATGTTGAGATTGTTGTCGGTGTTCGTCGGTGGGGAATTGGTGACCAGCAGATATTGATCGGCCGAACGGAGCAGGCAAATGCCGGAGAGCGCTTCGTCGGAATCGAGCTTTTCTTCCACGAGCTTGCGTCCGTCGGCCAGGCGAACCAGGAGGAACTTGCCCGATTTTTCCAGCACGCCGAGCGCTTCGTCGGCGACGATCGAGCCTTTGGCACCGGCGGCGAAAGAGTAGGACCATTTGACGTCGCTGGTCCAGGCGTCACGGAAGGTGACGACCTGCTTGCCGTCCTTTCCTTCGCCCGCTTCCCAGGTGAGCATCGAGCGGCCGATGGTGGTCATCCGCTCGCGCAGCGGACCGACGGCGCGCTTGCCGAGCAGTTGTCCGTCGAGAGCCCGCAGGACCAGGGCTTCGCCTCCCTCGGGAGGGGCGACGAACAGCATTTCGTCATCACCGAAGATGTCGCAGCCGACCGGCACGTTCTTGCGGGTCCACATCAATTCGCCGGTGCGCGGCTCGATGCAGTTGAGCTCCCGGCAGCGTTGGTAGCAGAGACCGTCGAAATTGACCGGGCCCATGTTCCCCAGCACGTGGTTGTAGGCGTCTTGCGCCACCAGCCGGCCGGGCAAACCACCCCAGGGGGAGTTGAGGGGCGTTTGGTGATAGCCGCCTTGGCTGGGCAACCCGGGAACTTGCTCGGTGAGCGGCTTCGGCGACCAAAGCACCCGTTTTTGATTGCTGCCCGGCCGCAGCGTGTCGACGGCCAGCACGTTTTGCCCGGTCCACATTACGACCAGGTTGCCGTTACTGCGGACGTAATTGAGCATGGGAATGTTGTTGAAGCCCGAGCCGTTCCAATAACCGCGGTGGGTCGGATCGGGTTCGGAGAGCTGGGCCTTGAAGCGTTCGACGCCCATCGCGTCGTGACCGACGATCGATTGCTGCTGCGGATCGAGCGCGATGGTGACGCCGGCGAAATAGGGAGCCACCGGGCCGAACGAGTTGAGCACGAAGGAGCGTTGGTTGCGATTGTTGCCCAGCGTGCGGCTGCCCCCTTCCTTGGCGGTGACCGCGCCGACCGGCCAGGCCGATGCGCCGGCCAGCAGTTTGCGGGCCGGGGCCTGAGTGGGCAGCAAGGCGATCAGTTCCTTGCCGGTTTTACCTTCGAGGCAGGGAATGTCGGCCCATTCGTCGCGGAGCTTGCGCCAGAAGTAGATCGACAGATCGGGGCGCTGGGCCTCGTCGAACAGCGCGGCCAGCCGGGCCGAGGCGGCGCGGACCTGCGCGTCGTCGGTCGAGTCGAGCAGTCGCCGCAGCAAGAGTTCGCGCCAGATCAGCGTCGGGGCGCCGGCGAGCTGGACGACCAGGCGCTCGCGAGCGGTGGCCGCCAAAGGATGCGTGCCGAACACTTCCAAGAATTGTTCCAGCGCTTCGATCGTGCCGGCTTCGATGGTGGTTTGCAATCGCGCGGCGACGCGGTCGTCGATCTGCTGCACGTCGGCCGGCTGGGCACGGACGCGAAGGTCGGCCAGCTCCGACTGAATCCAGCGCGAGCGGCGCACCCGCAGGCCGTCGCCGGCCGGCTCCAGCCGATCGTGGCCGCCCGGCAGACCCGAGTCGCCCGGCTCGGCCAACAGCGACATATAGGCATCGTAGGCGGCCAGCGATTCGCCGGCTTGTTTCAAGCCGACGGCCACGAGCCGGAGATAGACGTTGCGGTCGGTCTGTTCCTCGATCAGCTTTTCCAGCGCGGCCGCTTTGCCGCGGGTGGCGGCAAAATCGCGGCGCAAGCCTTCCAGCAAACTGCTGACGAGCAGCTCCCGGGTGTGATCGCTGGGCGTGAGCTCGTAGGAGCGGCGCAGCAAATCGATCGATTCCTGCAGCTTGCCTTCGTCGAACTTGATTTCGCC
>DATJTR010000700.1:0-4235 GCA_035503215.1 Pirellulales bacterium | reverse complement strand
AGCTTGCCGGCGTTCTTCACCGCTCCGGCCGGCAGGCCCAAAACACTGGTCCCCTGGGCCAATGCAGCCGACCCGGCTGCCAGCCAAATCCCGCTCACCAGGGCGGCCACGGCCGCTATTCGACCCAATCGACCAGCCACCACACGCCTACGTTCGTTGTAGGTGAAATCCACGGTCATGTGCATCCTTTCGCTAATCCCATGCCCCAGCGGCCAGCCTGATCCAATCGGCCGGCCGTCGACGTTCCCTCGTGGGGCCGTCGCGCCTGCAGTACCGCCCTGCCGGTGGCCGCGGCCAAATCCCCGAAAACCATCGGGGCCTGACAGCGGCCGGGCAAAATCGCGTGAAAATTTCCAAATCAGTGCGGATCGAGGCTCGCCCTGCCGGCCAGGCAAGGGCCGAATCTGCCCAGTGCAGGATTCGACCAGCCGGAGACAAGCACTCGTGCAGGCACTCCCAATTCTAGGCAGCCGAATTTCACATTGCCACACCAGTTCTCCGGCCAGTGCTAGCAAGACCCAGCCGCCAGGCTCGACACTTGCCCGCTTTTCCCCCAGCGGGCCTGTTCAATCCGGCCACCCGCTGGCTTATTATCTAGCAGACCGGTCGCCTGACGGACCGGCTGGCGATTGCCCGCTGCGACAGCGAGCCACTCGCCGACCCACACCGTTTCCCCGAAACTCATCCCTCGTGCGCGATCCCCGGTCGCGCCCACCAGGCGAAAGGCGGCCCTTAACATGGCTTTCTCGTTCTCGCGCTTCGCTCTCTCGATGCTTTCGCTACTGCTGGCTGCCGGCTTGCTGGCTTCAGGTCGCGCGGCCCATGCGGCCGACGCCGGCCAGACGATTTCGTTTCCTGCCGGCGCAGGAGCTGGCGCGGGCCGCAAGATCGTGCTCGTCAGCGGCGACCAGGAATATCGCTCGGAGGAAGGGCTGCCGCAGTTGGCGAAAATCCTGGCCAAGTACCACGGCTTCAACACCACCGTGGTGTTCGCGCTCGATCCCGACGGCACGATCAACGTCGACAATGAGAACAATATCCCCGGCCTCGAAGCCCTGGACACGGCCGACTTGATGATCATCGCTACCCGGCACCGCAATTTGCCCGACGATCAGATGAAGCACATCGCCGACTACGTGGAAGCCGGCAAACCGGTCATCTCCTTGCGCACCGCGACCCATGCCTTTTTGATCCCGGCCGACCGCAAATATGCCCATTACGGCAACGAGCACAAAGGAGGCGATTGGGATGGTGGTTTCGGTCGCCGCGTGCTCGGCGAGCACTGGATCAATCACCATGGCAAACATGGCTCCGAAAGCACCCGCGGCATCTTTGCCCCGGGACAGGCCGACAACCCGATCCTCCGCGGCATCAAAGACGGCGAAATCTGGGGCCCGACCGACGTCTACGCCGTCCGCCTCCCGCTGCCCGAAGGCTGCACGCCCCTCGTGCTTGGCCAGGTGTTGGAAGGCATGAGCCCCAACGATAAGCCGCTGGCCGGACCGAAGAACGATCCGATGATGCCGGTGGCCTGGACGCGTGTTCGCACGGAAAATGGCAAGCCCGCCCGCAGCTTCACCACCACGATGGGCTCGTCGAAAGATCTGGAGAACGAAGCCCTGCGCCGCCTGGTGGTCAACGCGTCCTACTGGGCCGTCGGCAGCGAAGACAAGATTCCGGCCAAAGCCGTTGTCGACATCGTCGGCAAGTACGAAACGCTTCCCTTCAAGTTCGGCGGCTCGAAGAAGGGGGTTAAGCCCGGCGACCTCACGAACTAAGAGCCGATCCGGATACCGCCGGGGACTGTCCCAATTTTGCGACGTCCTCGTAGCAAAATGGGACTGTCCCCCTCCCCGACGCGGGATTCGGATAGGCGCTAAGAATGCGGGGCCGAGTTGCCGGGCGACACCGCCCGGTAGCGTGCTTCGAGGGCCGCACGGGTAGGCAAATCAAAGATCCCTCGAAGCACGCCACGGGGAAGTGTCGCCCGGGGCGGATGCCTGCTGTAAGAGCTGGAGCGATGCGCCAACGAAATGACTCGGCTGCCGCTTAAGCGTTGCGAACAGGCTCGGCGGCCGGCCGCTGCACGCGGAGCGGCTTTTCCAGGTAGGGCTTCAGTTGGCCGAACCGCACCGGTCGCGGAAAGACGCGATCGAACACGGCTTGCTCCGCTTCGTCGAGTTCGCCCGGCGCTTGGCACAGGGCAAACAACAAGGGCTCAACGTCGCACTCGCACCGCAACTGCTCGGCCGCGTCGAGTTCGGCCGCTTCGGCCGGCGAACTGATCGCCAGCAGCACCATTTCCGGCCGAAAATCGCCGGCTGCCCGCACCCCGGCATTCGGGCTGCGGCAGAGTTGCACTTTGTGACCGTAGATTTCCAAGACGACTGCCAGCATCCCGGCCGACAGTTCGCAGTCATCGACAATCAACACACGCATTCGAGACTCCTCCAGCTAAGACTCTGCCCCGGCAAACACTGCCGTCCTAGCGGCTAGGCCCCGCCTTGCCGCCCGCTGAGGGCCGGCAAGGTCAAAATCCCTACTCCGTTTGGGGGCTGCCCGCTTAGTCTGTAGTCACGGGGGCGGAAACAAACCCGCCAGGCTGCGGGGACGCTCAACTTTTTTATTTCCGGGCCGCCGCCGCCAGGGTGTTGCACCGTGCTTCCTAAGGCGAGATACTAAAACCAGTTGCCCCTGCTTCCCACCAACGGCGGAGCCCTGCCGTTTCGACCGTTTTTTTCCGCGGATCGCTAGGCCTCGGTTTTTCCCACTTTTTTTCTCCCCTCCGCTGTCGCCCCCGTTTGCCGGCGGCCGCCCAAGGGGTAGAAACGATACGCCATGTCGCGTCGCGCAATCCTTGTGCTGGCTGCGGGTGGATCGGTCGCGTTTTGGCTCGCCTGGGCCGCCCCGCCCCGGCACCCGTTGGCGCACGCTCAAAACCCCGGCCCCAATCGCGCCGCCTCCGCAAAACCTGCCCCCGAACGACCGGCCGCTACCGGCCTGACCCCGGCGGCCGTGGCCCAGCCCGAGCCGACAAAAGACCCCGCGGGCAAGGAACCTGCTGGCAATAAATCGGCGGCCGTCGAAAAGCCGTCTCCGTTGACGCCGGCCGATGCCCTGGCGGCATTCCAAGTCGAGCCCGGTTTGCGCGTCGAATTGGTCGCCGCCGAGCCGCTGATCGAAAGCCCCGTCGCCGTGGCGTTCGACGCCCGTGGCCGAATGTTCGTGGCCGAGAATCGCGGCTATCCGACCGGGCCCGAAGACGCCGGCCGCATCGCGATGCTCGAAGACACCGACCACGACGGCCGCTACGATCGCCGCAGCGAATTCGCTACAGGGCTTTCCTATCCCAACGGCATGTTGCCCTGGCGCGACGGAATGATCGTCACCGCGGCCCCCGACATTCTCTATCTGGCCGACACCGACGGCGACGGCCGCAGCGACCAGCGCGAAGTTCTGTTCACCGGTTTTTCCACCGCGCAAAGCACGCAGTTGCGCGTCAGCCATCCGCAGTTCGGCCTCGACAATTGGATCTACGTCACCGGCGGCCTCAGCGGCGGCAAAGTCACTTCGCCCAAGAATCCCGATCATCCGGTGGTCGAATTCGGCCGGGCCGACTTCCGCTTTCTGCCCGACTGCAGCCAGTTCGAGGCGGTCAACGGCGGCGGACAATTCGGCATGTCGTTCGACGACGCCGGCCATCGCTTCATCCTCTACAACCGCGTGCAGGTACAGCACGTCGTGCTGCCCGAGCGCTATCTGAAGCGCAATCGGCATCTGCCGGCCACCAGCACAGTGCAAGATTGCCCGGCCGACATGGTCCCCGAGCCGCTTGCCCACCACGGCCACGCGGCCCGGCTCTACCCGATCAGCCACAACATCACCACGGCCGATTCGCACGCCGGCACGTTCACCGCCGCTTGCGGACTTTTGATCTATCGCTCGAGCGGTTTGCCCGAGCGCTACCGCGGCTGTGCCTTCACCTGCGATCCGACCGGCAACCTCGTGCATTGGGATCGACTCGAACCAGAGGGCGCCACGTTCATCGCCCAGCGCTCGGAGGAACCGCGCGAGTTTCTGGCCAGCAGCGACGATTGGTTCCGGCCGTGCAACCTGGCCCAAGGCCCCGACGGCGCGCTCTACGTCTGCGACATGTACCGCAAGACGATCGAGCATCCCGATTATTTGCCTCCCGAAATCCGCAAGCACACCGATTTCGAGAGTGGCAAGGGCAT
>DATJTR010000699.1:0-4029 GCA_035503215.1 Pirellulales bacterium | reverse complement strand
GAGCGGCCCCGATTTCACGGGCCCCGATTCCAAGGACCTCGAACCGCCGAGCATCGCTTCGCACGGCTTCAGCGACGAAGTTTCGGATGAGGATGGAACCGAGCCGCTTACGTTCGGCGAAGAAGAGCCGCTCGTGCTCGACGAAGGCGAAGCCGGCTTCGACGCCGTGAATCTCGATCAGGGATACGAAGAGCGCCGCGAAGTCCCCGAAGACATGGAAGGCTATTCGCTCGAAGCCGAGCCGGCCGCGGCCGAAGCGCCGGAAGAGGACGAAGCCGAAGAGGCTCCGGCCCGTGCCGCGCGCCGCAAGCCCTCGCTGATCACGAACATCATCGGCTTGTTGCTCACCGGTATCATCGTCTTGCCCGCGACCTACTTGGGCGTGATGTGGGCGATCAAGGGCGACCCGTTCGGCGTGGCGCCGATGCTGCCGACCTGGATCGTGCCGGCATCGTTGGCCCGGCGAAGTCCGCCGCCACGACCGAATCCTCCGATCGCCATGAACGACAGCGCACCGGCACCTCAGGCCGAAGTTCCGGGCGGAGCGCTGCCGGCGAACGAAACTCCCGGCGCGGGCCCAGCCGCCAACGAAAATGCCGCGGGCGATGACAACGCTCCGGACGCCGGCACTCCCGCCACGGAAGAAGAGACTCCGGCCGGCAAGCCGGCGGCTGGCGACACCGCGGACGACGACGCCAGCATGCTCGGCGACCACGACGCGGCCGATGCGGCCGATGCCGCCGATGCCGCTGACGCAGCCGACGAGGCCGACCCGGCCGACGTCGCCGCGATGGCCGCCGACGAAGCGACCCACGACCCCGACGCCAGCCCGGCCGACATGCCGGCACACAAGGCCAAGGGAAAAGCCGCCGCCGAGACGGCCTCCGAACCCGATGCCGACAGTGACGACGCCGCTCTGGTGGGCGACGCCGACGACAAAGCGATGCCCGACGAACCGGCCGCCGATAGCGCGCTGGCGGGCGATGCCGACTCGGCCACCGACAGCGACACCGACCTGGCGGGTCCCGCTGCCGCCACGCCGGCCGAAGAAGAAATGGAAGCCACCGACAAGGCGGCCGATCCCGATGCGGCGATGGAAGCCGATGCCGACGCCGCCCTGGCTGACGGCGACACGGCCGACAGCGACGTTGCAGCCAAGGACGAAGCCGCCAGCGAAGCGGCCGACGAAACGTCAAAACCCGCCGCCGAAAGCGACAACACGGCCGGAGCGGCCGTGGAAGAGGCGATGACCGACGAAGCGCCGGCAGTTGCCGGCACGGTCGGCCCGCGCGACAGCACCGAGTATTCCCCGGCCGACGTCGATCAGGCCCTGACCGACGTCGCCTCGGCCAGCAAGGCGATGGACGACGCGGGGGATGAGAAGAAAGCCCGCGCCAAGGCCAAGGGGCAATTCTATCGCAAGCTGTATCAACTGGCCGAAGTGGCCACATTCACTCCCAGCATGGCCGCCGGTGCCGCGGCCGAGCAAGGAAGCCAGCAAGACCTGGTCGGCCACACGCTGGCCGATTCGGCCGCCACGCCGGCCAAGTTCGACGAAGTCGGCAAGGCCGCGGGCAAGTGGCTCGACGTCGTGAAAGGCAAGGAGCACCAGGGAATCGTGCTCACCGGCACGCTGCAAGCCACGCAGCAAAGCGGCAAGGTGTTCGAGTCGCAGGTCCTCCTGACCGACGGTCAGCGCGTGGTCACGGTTCTCAGTCCCGCCGCCCCCAGCGCCGACAAGGGCGCTGCGGTGCTGATCTGGGGCACCGTCGCCGACGAACCGGCCAAGAACATCGCCGGCTACGAAGGAGACGCGGCCAGCGCCATCTGGACCACTGCCGTCGAGCAGGCCCCGGCCGGCGCGAAGCCCTCGGCCGCCAACCCGCAAAAACCGGCCGCGCGCTAAGCCGAGGGGCCGTTTAGAATTCCGCCGGCCGCCGGCCGCGTGGAGTGAAGCGGCGCCAAAACCGACGGGGACCGTCCCCTTCCCCCGAGCGCCGCAGCCAATTGCTTCGTAGCTGCGCTCCGCGCGCCGCTGGCTACTCGATGGCCACCAATTGCAGCCGCGTGCGATGCCCCGATTCGACCGCTTCTTGCCGCACCATGCGGCCGGTCGAGTCGTACCACAGGTCGACTTCGACGTCGCCGCGCAGTCGATAGTGGCTGCACTTCTCGTCTTTGTCTCCCAGCGTGAGCGACTCTTCCCCCACGCGTTCCAGCTTGGCCGAGAGTGAGCGGCCTTTGTGCGAATCCAACAGCGCGACCTTCCGCCCCAGCAGGCGATCTTCCGGCTCGTGCCAATAGGAAGTGGTCCACACGTCGCGCGGCAGTTTGCGTTCCTGGCCGTCGGCTTTCACCACCAGCTCGTTCCCCTTGCCGCTGGCGCTCACCTGGTAACGGCTGCTGCCGTAGTGGGCGGCGTTTTCCAGTTTTTCGAGTTTGCCGGCGTGCCAGATCTCGTTGCCGATCGACGAAAACCGGAACGTGTACAAAAAGTACTTCAGTTCCAAGGACGAGTTGCCCAAGACCACCTGCCGGCCGTCCGCTCGCGACTCGATCGACAATTGGCACTTGCCGCAGCGGTCGCCGTCGACCGAAATCTGGAAATTGCGGACTTCGATTTTTTCCGGCTCGGCACGGGCCGCGTTCGGCACCGCCAACAAAATCTTGCAAACCAAGGGAACGAAGAGGAGCGAACCGACGCTGACTCGACACGCGCGGGAGCGCGCGCACGCCAGAAACGACTTCATCACCGGGACCTGTGGGGAGGGAGATAGGGGCAGGATAACTTTGGCGGGAGAAGCTGCTCACGCCGCCCGGGCTGGGGCGACGCGCTGGATCGAACTTCTCTCGTTCTACACCATCGACGGGCGCCCCGCCGGCCTTGAGCGCCCCAGGGCCAATTCGCAGCAGCCCGCTGGCCGCGCCGGGCGGCTGGCGCCTATTCTTCCGCGCGTGCCTGCGGGCCGCCCCGCCATGCCGCAAAACCGTTCGGGCCGCTCGGGCGCAACATGCACGAATCGCCGCCTGCGGCAGGTTTTCCGCCTTGGTCGACCTGGCCCCTCGTGCCGCTTATCGGCTGGTTCCGGGAACGGTTGGGTGGCACGCCCAAAGCATTTGGGCGTGTAGGGCCAGCCGCTGAGAACGGTTGGGTGGCAGGCCCAAAACATTGCGGCGTGTATCGTCGATCGCCGGGAACGGTTGGGTGGCACGCCCAAAGCATTTGGGCGTGGAGGGCCAGCCGCCGGGGCCAGTCCTTCGCCTTGGCGACGGCCTGCCATTGGTGGTATCGTCCGCTGAGTCTGACAGTGGAAGTTCACTAACACCCGAACCTGACCCTTGCCCGCCCCATGTCTTTCTGCCGTGTCGTCACGATCCGCCTCTGGGTTTCCAACGTCTTTGCCATCCAAGGCGAGCGAACCGTGCTCGTCGACGCCGGCATGCCCGGCCGGGCCCGCCACATCCTGCGTCGCCTGGCCGGCTGGGGAATCGGGCCGGACGACGTGTCGTTGATCCTGCTCACGCACGGTCATCTCGATCATTTCGGCAGTGCCGCCGAATTGCGCAGCATCACCAAGGCTCCCATCGCCATCCATCCGCTCGACGCGCCCGCTTTGCGGGCCGGCCACAATCCGCCGATCGTTCCCCGCTGCCGATTCGCCCACGTGCTCCGGCCGATCTTCCAAAACCGCCATGTCGCCCCCTGCCAGGAAGATTTGCTTTTGGAGGAGGGTCAGCGGCTCGACTCGTTCGGCATTCCCGGCCAGGTGATCACGACGCCGGGGCACACGCCCGGCTCGGTCTCGGTGTGGCTGCCCGAGTGTGGCGAGCACGGCGCCGGCGAAGCGATCGTCGGCGACCTGTTGATGGGAGGCAGCCTCGGCCTTTTCGGCCGCCACCGGCCGCGGCTGCCCTATTTCTACGACGACCTGTCCGCCAGCCGCGCGAGCATCGACCGCGTCCTATCGCTCGCTCCCCTCCGCATCCACGTCGGCCACGGCGGCCCGCTCGAACCAAAAAAAGGGGACA
>DATJTR010000698.1:0-9852 GCA_035503215.1 Pirellulales bacterium | reverse complement strand
TACAGCATTGCCTCGGGATTGCTGGCGAAGCACGTCACGCGGGTGGTTCTGTCGACCGACAGCGAGGAGATCGCGGCGGTGGGCCGGGCCTATGGCGCCGAAACGCCCTTCATGCGGCCGGCCGAGCACGCCCAGGACGATACGATGGATTTTCCCGTCTTCCTGCACGCGGTCGAGTGGCTGCGCGAGCACGAACGCTATCGGCCCGACGTCGTCGTGCAATTGCGGCCGACCACGCCGCTGCGTCCCCGCGGAATGGTGGACGAATCGGTCGAGATTTTGCTCGCCGATCCATTGGCCGACAGCGTGCGCGGAGTGACGACGCCGAAGCAGACGCCGTACAAGATGTGGCGCGAGGTGGACGGGCTGCTCGTGCAACTACTCGAATCGGAATTCGCCGAGCCCTACAACATGCCGCGGCAGCGGCTGCCGAAGGCCTGGTTTCAGACCGGCCATATCGACGCCATCCGCACGACGACGATCGTCGAGAAGCACTCGCTCTCGGGACGCCGGGTGCGGCCGCTGTTTCTGGACTCGATTTATTGCGTCGACATCGACACGGCCGACGATTTCGTCCAGGCCGAACGACTCATCGAGCGGATCGCCGAGCAGATCGATCTGCCCCGGCGGGCCGATGGCGCCGCCGTGCGGCGCTGGCCCGAGCAGGTCGAACTGGTGGTGTTCGATTTCGACGGCGTACACACCGACAACCGCGTGCTGGTGCTGGACGACGGCCAGGAAGCGGTGCTCTGCGACCGGGGAGACGGCATGGGCGTCGCGCTGCTCCGTCGGCGCGGCGTGCCGATGGTCGTCCTGTCGACCGAAAAACACCCCATCGTGCGGCAGCGCTGCGAGAAATTGAAGATCGAATGCCATCACGGCCTGGACGACAAGGCGGCGGCCCTGCGGGCCCTGTGCCAGGAGCGGAACGTGCGGCTCGAGCGGACGATTTACGTCGGCAACGACGTGAACGATTTGGAGTGCATGCGAGCCGTGGGCTGGAGCGTGGCGGTGGCCGACAGCCACGCGGCGGTGCTGGCCCAGGCCGACCAGGTGCTCAGCCGGCGGGGCGGATTCGGGGCCGTGCGCGAGCTGTGCGACCTGGTCTTGCAGCGTCTGGGGAGCCCGCAGCCGCGATAGATGCCCCGGGCCGACACGACACGAACCAGAACGAGTCACCAAGACCAACCCAAATACTGAACTCTAAAAACCTTTCCCGGCGCTCGGCCGTTTGCTGAACGCCCCTCAAACAAGGATCGAGAAACATGTCGCGCGTGATGAACTTGAACGGACGTATGGTGGGAGACGGTGCCCCTTGTTGGGTCATCGCCGAAATCGGCATCAATCACAACGGCAGCCTGGAAGCGGCGATGAAGCTGGTCGACATGGCCAAGCAGGCCGGCTGCGACGCGGTGAAGTTCCAGAAGCGGACGCCAGAAAAGTGCGTGCCGGCCGACCAACGCGACAAGATGCGCGAAACCCCCTGGGGCTATATCAGCTACATGGAATATCGCCACAAGGTCGAGTTCGGCCGCGAGGAATTCGAGCGGATCGACAACTACTGCCGGGCGCAGAAGATCGCCTGGTTCGTGTCGTGCTGGGACTCCGATTCGGTCGAGTTCATGAAGCAATTCAAAACCCCCTGCATCAAGATTCCCTCGGCCTCGCTCACCGATCGCGAGCTGCTGGAAAGCTGCAAGGCCTCGGGACAAGCGTTGATGCTCTCGACCGGCATGTCGTCGATGGACCAGATCAATGCGGCCGTAAAGCTGCTGGGAACCGAGCGGCTGCTGTTGGCCCACGCCACCAGCACCTATCCCTGCCCCAAGGAGCAGCTCAATCTGCGGATGATGACCACGCTGCGGGAACAGTTCAGTTGCCCGATCGGTTACTCGGGCCACGAAGTCGGCCTGGTGACGACCGTGGCCGCCGTGGCGCTGGGGGCCTGCTTCGTCGAGCGACACATCACGCTCGATCGGGCAAGTTGGGGCAGCGATCAGGCCGCGTCGATCGAGCCGCAAGGCATGCGCCGCCTGGTGAAGGACATTCGCAGCATCGAGACCGCGATGGGAGACGGCGTGAAGCACGTCTATCAGGAGGAACAAGTGGCGGCCAGCCGGCTGCGGTTGCGGAACACGTTGTAGAAGAGGCTTGAGGCTACAGACTACAGGCTGCAGACTACAGGAATGTTGAAATGGATCTCGATTTTTGGCGGAAGAAGCGGGTGCTGGTGACGGGTGGGTCGGGGTTCGTCGGCCGCTGGGTCGGGCGGGCGCTGGCGCCGGCCGAGGCGGAACTGCACGTTTTGGACCTGGCCCCGCCCAAGCAGTTCGAGGTGGCCCACCAATATCACAAGGCCGACATGCGCGACCTGGCGGCCGTCGGGGCGTTGCTCGATGGCGTGAAGCCGGCGTTGATCGTGCACCTGGCGGGTCAGCCGGGCGTGCAATCGTCGCACGACAATCCGGTGGGCGCCTACGAGGCCAACGTGCTGTGTACGTTCAATCTGCTGGAAGCCTGCCGCACGCGGCCGGGGGTGGAGGGGATCGTCGCCGTTTCCAGCAACCACGTTTACGGCCACCAGCATCACATGCCCACCAAGGAGCACGAGGCGCTCAACGGCGAGGGAACCTACGCCGTGACGAAATTGTGCGGCGACGTGCTTTCCCGCACGTATGGCAAGACGTACGGGCTGCCGGTCGGCATCGCCCGCATGACCAATTCGTTCGGCGGCGACGATCACCACGTTTCGCACATCATCACGGCCACGATCCTCTCCTGCCTGCGCGGCGAGGCGCCGGTGATCAAGCAAAGCGGCAAGGACCGCAAAGGCTATCTGTACGTGAAAGACACGGCCGAAGGGCTTTTGGCCGTGGCGGCCGGCGTGGCGAAAAAGCAGTCCTTGCGCGGCGAGGCTTTCAACCTGGTGCCGAACGAAGCCTGGACCGTGTTGGAACTGGTGAAAACGATCATGCAGATCGCCGGCATGAAGGGATCGCCGGCCGTGCACAAACCCGAGGCGGAACACGAAGACGAGTATCTCGACAACGCCAAAGCCCGCGAGCAACTCGGCTGGGTGCCGAAGTACGACTTCCAGCGGGCGATTGCCGAGACGCTGGAGTGGTACAAGACGAGCGGCCAGGCCCACCGCTAAAAGGCTGATCGACCGCGCGCTACGACGGCGCAGCAACGACGAGAACGAGTCATGTGTGGGATCGCGGGAATTTGGAATGTGGCCGCCGAGCGGCCGGCGGCGACCGTCGGCACGATGCTTGACTCCATGGCCCATCGTGGCCCCGATGGGCGCGGCACGCTGGAGTTTTCCGGCGGCGCTGCGGGCATGGTCCGCCTGGCGCTGGTTGATCTCTCGCCGCGCGGACAGCAGCCCTTGTGGTCGGCCGATCGCCGCGTGGCGATCCTCTTCAATGGCGAGATCTACAATTTCCGCGAGTTGCGGGCCCGGCTGGAGAAAGACGGCTACGCGTTTCAGACCACCACCGACACCGAGGTGATCCTGAACCTGTACCTGGCCGAGGGACGAAAATTCGTCGATCGGCTGCGGGGGATGTACGCCCTGGCGATTTTCGACTGGCGGCAGAGCAGCCCAGGCGGCTTGCCCTGCCTGCTGCTCGCGCGCGGGCCGCTGGGCATCAAGCATCTCTATATCGCGGAGCTGGGCAGCGGGAAAAACGGAATCGCGTTTTCGTCCGAGATTCGGGCGCTGTTGGCCGCGGGGGTGGTGCCGCGCACGCTCGATCGCGAAGCCCTGGCCGAATACCTGGCTCACGGCTTCGTGTTGCAGCCGCGCACGATCATTGCCGGCGTGCGAACACTCGAACCGGGAACGATCGAATGGTATGAGCCGGGCAAGCCGACGCTGCGGCAGCGGTTTTGGCGCGTGCCGCCTTACGAGCCGCGCGTCGAAACGCTGGAGCAGGCGGCCGAGCGGTTGCGGGCCGAACTGGATGAAAGCGTGGCGCTGCACGCCATGGCCGACGCGCCCGTCGGCGCGTTTCTGAGCGGCGGCATCGATTCGACCGGCGTCGTCGGCCTGATGCGCCGGCACAGTTCGCTGCTGCGAACCTACACGCTCGAATTTCCCGACGTGCCGGGACAGGACGAAGCGGCACTGGCCGCCGACGCCGCCCGCCGGTTCGATTGCGTCCACACCACCGTGCAGGTCACCAGTCGCGAGGTGGCCGAAATCCTGCCCCGCTTTGCCTGCGAGCTCGATCAGCCATCGATCGACGGACTCAACACCTGGTTGGTTTCGCGGGCGGCCGCCCACGACGTGAAAGCCGTGCTGTCGGGATTGGGAGGAGACGAGTGGTTTGCCGGCTATCCGGTGACGCGGCGGATGATGCGCTATGGCCGCACGCTGGGGGGTCGCATGCAAATGATGGCGGGCCGGCTGGCCGAAAGCATCGCCTGCCTGGTGCCCGAGGGACACCTGCGGCGGCGGGTCGACAACCTGGCCACGCGGCGCAGCCTGCTGACCACCTGGATCCAGGGACACACGGCGTTTTCCGGCCGCTGGGCGCGGCGGCTGCTGGGGCTGGCCGACGGGCCGAGCCAGGAAGATCGGTTTGCCTTCGCGCTCGACAGCGTTTCGCCCGAGTGGAAGAGCGAATCGCCGGTGGGGCTGTCGTGTCTGCTCGACGCGCAGATTTACATGCGCAATCAATTGCTGCGCGATTCGGACGCCACGAGCATGGCCCATTCGCTCGAGTTGCGAGTGCCGCTGGTCGATTTGCAGATCGTCGATTTTTCCCGCACTTGCGACGATCGCTTCAAGCTACGCGGTGACGGCGGCGCCAGCGGACAATATGAAACGAGCGGAGCCAAGGCGGTGCTGATTCGCGCCATGGCCGACGTGCTGCCTCCCGAGATCGCTAACCGGCCGAAGCGCGGCTTCTCGCTGCCCCACCGACATTGGATGAAGAAGGATTTGGCCCCCTTGGTCGAGGCCACGTGCCATCCCTCGGTCGTGGCGCGGCGCAACCTGTTCGATCCGCAATATGTCGAGCTGGTTTGGCGGGAATACCAGGCCGGCGGCAGCGACGTTCTCTTTCCTCGCCTGTGGTCGCTGATGATTTGGGAATTGTGGTGCCGCGGCGTGCTCGACGAACCGGCGCGCGTCGATTCGGCCGTGGTCGGATCGACGGCCAAGGTCTCGTGCTAGAGCGGTTTTCCCAGGCAAACGAGATCCCCCGACGAGTCTCATGATGTCGACGCAAAGTGACTCGGCGGCCGAAGAAGAACTGCCCGACGAGGAAGACGCGATCCTTGAAGAGCCGGCGCCTGCCTCGCGGCAGGGGATGACGCGGCGGCTGATCGGTGGCACGCTGAACTACGGCATCGGTCAGGCACTGCCGCAATTCTTGCGGTTCATCCAGGTGCTGGTGTTCACGCAGGTTTTGACCGAGGCCGACTATGGCATCCTGGAACTGGCCAGCAAGTTCAGCGGCTTTTTGACGCAGTTCATGCGGCTGGGCGTGCCGGGAGCGGTCACGCGGTTCTACTACGATCATCGCGAGGGGCGGGCGCTCACCGATTATGTGACGACGATCGCCATTTTTCTGGTCGGCAGCAGCCTGGCGATCGGCGGGATCGTGCTCGCCGTCGGTCCGTGGCTGTTCGCTCGGTACCTTCCTGACATGGCATTTTATCCCTATGGCCTGTTGGCCTTGGGAACGGCGGTGCTGAGTTGCAACCAGAACCTGCAAGATCGGCTGGTGCAAGCCCGCGAGCAGTCGCGGTACATGGCCGTGTTGAACGTGGTGCGGGCCGTGTTGTTCATCGCTCTGGCGATGCTGCTGGTGCTTGTGTGGCGCAAAGGGGCCTACGGCATGCTGCTGGCCGAGGTGATCGCCACGGCGATCGTCTTCCTGCAGGCCGGACGCTATCTGCTGCCGAACTTGCGCGGGCGGTTCGATCGGTCGATGCTGCGTTCGAGCATCCACTACGGATTGGGAATCCTGCCGAACCACTTTGTCTGGAACCTGACCAACCTGTCGACCAGCGCGATTCTGGCCGACATGGCCGGCCTGGCCGAAGTGGGCAAGTTCGGCGTCGCCACCAAATTCACGCTGCCGCTCATCGTGCTGGCTCAGGCCTTTCAAACCGCTTACTTGCCGATTTATTTCAGCCTGCGCTCCGACCATTCCGAGAAGAACGTGGCCACGCTGGTCCGCACCGGCCGTTTCGTGTGGGCCGCCGCGCTGTGGGTATCGATCGGCGGGATCTTCTTCATTCCGCCCTTCATCCGGTTGGCCACGCCCGTCGAGTTCCACAACTCGGCCGCACTGGTCCCAATCATGGTGGTCGGCTTCTTGGGTCAAACCGTCTTCTTCCTGTTCGGGCCCGAACTGTACTACAGCAAAAAGACCTATCTCGTGCCGATCACCAGCGTGGTTTCGGCCATCGTGACGCTCACCGTGACGCTGCTCACCGTCAAGTCGTCGGGAGCCGCGGGCGTGGCCTGGGCGAACTCGCTGGGCTATCTGGCCTCGGCGCTGACGGCCGTGGTTCTGACGCGGCGGCTGGTTTCGATTCCTTACTGCCTCGCCGATCTGGTGCGACTGTCCGTGTGTGCGCTCGTAGTGTTCGCGGCCGGCTGGATGCTGACCGGCGAAACGATCGTGCAAGGCGCGGCGGTGACCGTGGCGACCGCGGCGGCGTTTCCGGTGCTGCTCTGGATCACGGGAGATCCGACCGTGCGCGAAGCGGCCCAGTTCGTGCGTAGGCGATTAGCGATGCTACGCTGAGTTGTTGCGCTCGGCCCCTCCCGACCTGCAGCATGCTCTGCATGCTGCAGGTACCCTCGAGCCTCACGCCGCTCGCTTTTACCCTGTGGGCAACGCTCGCTGGGTTCGTTAAGCTGCCTGGGTTCGCCCCGCTCATTCGGGCTCCAGTGAATTGTTAGGATCGTTAGAACCGTCGCGATCGATCGGGCGATCCGCTGTCAACCAATGCGGCCCACACAGTCAAATGGCCCGCGGCCCCCGGGGCGTGGATTGCGGCCTGGATCGTTCGACCTTAAAATTGGAAATAGGCGCAAGAACTTACTGACTATTTGGGTGCCGAGGCGCACAAGCCCGGCGCTGTCTGAAGGGCCGCGTGAGACCGGCCCTTTTTTTGTCAACTCACCTATAAGCGACCCATGAGCGACGGAAAACGACGCCTGAAAGCCGCCGTCTTCGGCGCCGGACCGCACGGCCAGCGGATCGTGTCGGTGCTGGCCGAGATGCCCGAGATCGAATTGGTGGCGGTCGTGGACCATCATGCCAAGGCGCTGGCCGCGGGATCGATTCCGGCGGGGGTCGCCCGGCTGGAATCGGGGGACGCGCTAATGGCGGGCGGCGGGGCCGACCTGGTGTGCATCGCCACCAATGGCCCTTCGCATGCCAGCTTGGCGCTGGCGGCCATGGCCGGCGGAGCGCGGTATGTGATGATCGAGAAGCCGATGGCCTGCTCGCTGGGCGAATGCAACGCCATCGTCACCCGCGCCCGCGAGACGGGCAGCCGGATTACGGTCGATCATGCCCGTTGCTATGCTCCTCCCTATCTGTGGCTGCGCGAGCAGATTGCCTCGGGCCGCTGGGGAACCTTGAAAACCATCTGGATGCAACGGCCGGGCATCGGGCTGGGCTGCAACGCGGTCCATTCGTTCGCCGCGATCGCGATGTTGGCCGGCGCGCCGGTCGAGCGCGTCACCGCCTGGGTCGATCCGCCGGTCGGACGCAACCCACGCGGGGCCCATTACGTCGATCCGGGCGGACTGGTCGTTTTGGAATTGGCCGGCGGCGTGCGGGGAGTGGTCGCGCAGATCGAAGACGGGGCGGGCCCGATGTCGGCCGACATCCACTTGACCGCCGGCCGGGTGCGGCTGGACGAGCGGTTCGGCACCATCGAAATCGTCGAGCGCGATCTGTCGGTGAAACCCGGTCCCAACCGCCCTGCGGTGATGGACAAAGTCGAACCGCCCGCCGGTTTGTCGGCACACACGGCAATGTCAACAATGGTGCGCGGCTGCCTGGAGCATTTGATTTCGGATCGCGGCGGGGCCGACGGCTTGGACGGTCGGGCTTCGATCGAGGTGTTGGTGGCCGCCTACGAGTCGCACGATCGCGGGAACCAACCAGTATCCCTTCCCTTAACGAGCCAAGAAGCGATCGATCGCTGGCTGCCGGTGACTTGATGAAACGCGTCGCAATCGTGGGTTATGGCGGCATCGCACCGAAGCATATCGAAGTGCTACGCGCGCTCGGCTGCGAGATCGTGGCTTCGGTGAGCCTGCACGAGAAGAGCCAGCAGGAGGCGCTGCGCGACGGCATTCCGGCCGCCTACGGATCGGTGGAGGAGATGGTCGATCGCGAGCAGCCGGACGGAGTCGTCTGCTGCCCCACGTTCGACCAGGTGGCGTTGGTAGCCAGAGAGCTCGCGCCGCGGCGAATTCCGACGCTGCTGGAAAAGCCGAGCGGCACCTCGCTGGCCGAATACAACGCCTTGTGCCAATGGGTGGCCGAACATCGGGCGCCCCAAATGGTGGGACTGAACCGCCGGAATTACAGCGTCGTCCGCGGGGCCGTGGCCGATGCCGGCGGATTCGAGGCCGTGCGGTCGGTGATGATCGATTGGTCGGAAGATCCGCCCCACTTGCGGCGGCGCGGGTTTTCGGAAGAGCAAATCTCGCGCTGGGTGTTCAGCAACTCGATCCACGGCCTCGACCTGCTCACGCACCTGGCCGGAGCGGTGCCCGACCCGCAGATTTCGGCCATCGAAGGGGATGAACCGCTGGATTGGTATATGAGCCTCACCGGCGTCTCGGAACGCGGGGTGCTGGTGGACTTTCGTTCGTCGTGGGGCAGCCCGGGGCGTTGGCGGGTGAACGTTTGCACGCCCGGCCGGCGCTATCTGTTCGCCCCGCTGGAATCGTGCGAGGTCGCCGAGCGCGGCGTCTCCCAGCCGCGCAACATAGCGCCGGATGAATTCGATGGCCGGTTCAAGCCCGGTTTCCATGCCCAGGCCAAGTTGTTCTTGCAGATGATCGACGAGGGCAGGGCGCCGGCTGGATACGATTTGGAAAGCGTGCGGCCGGCGATGGTTTTGGCCGAGCAACTGACCGCGGCCTGCCTGAAGGCTTCGCGCCGATCGCCCGCGGGAACGAATGGGGCCGATGCGCGCGGTCCGGCCGCGCACGGGCCCGCGCCGCGGGGCCCGGCCAAGAGCTTCTGAGCGTGCGGCAGGTGCCGGGAAGCGAGTTCACGGTTGAGTTTCCGCCATTTCTTCCATCGCCTGGTTCGTAAAGCGCTGGTCGCGCCGCTGGTCGACTGGTACGAGCGAACCCACGCCCTGCGGCAATTCGAAACGCTGGGACGATTAGGGCAAGGGCTCCGCACGCACGGCACGATTTCGCTCGGCTCGCCGGCCAACATCGAACTGGGGGACGACGTCAACATCAACTCGGGCCTGGTCGTGCAGGGAAGCGGCCACCTGCGGGTCGGCAATCACGTGCACATGGGCAACGACATCCTGATTCTGACGACCAACCACAAGATCGAAGGCGTACCGTGCCTGCCCTACGGGCATGAGCGGATATCGAAAGACGTGGTGATTGGCGACGCGGTCTGGATTTGCGACCGGGTGACGATCACTCCCGGCGTCTCGGTCGGCGAAGGAGCGGTGCTGTCGGCGGGCGCGGTCGTGAATCGCGACGTGCCTCCGCTGGCCATCGTGGGCGGTTCGCCGGCACAAGTGATTCGCTACCGAGACGAGGCGGAATATCAGCGTTTGAAAGAGGCCGGCCAATATCTCGGTTGGCCGCAGCAGTTTGACTCGATCAACGGCAAG
>DATJTR010000697.1:0-4700 GCA_035503215.1 Pirellulales bacterium | reverse complement strand
TGGCGGACTCCCCCCTCCCGACTACAATCCCCACCCATTCAGCACCCCCCCCGACGCCCAAGGATGGGCGGTCCCGCCTCGAACATCACGCATACCCTCAAGGCATGGAGGCCTGCAGCCATGGACAAACTCGTTGTCGTGGGCGTCGATACGATCGCCGGCGCCGGCATCGCCCAGGCGCTCAAGGATCGCACCGATTTGTTGGGCATCGCGTTTCACGGCACGGGTGGAGCGGCGTTTGCAACAAAACACGTGCGCCGCGGCGACGGCATCGGCCTGGCCGCGGCGATCGAAGGGGCCGAGCCCGACTGCTTGATCTATGCCGGCCCGCTGTCGGCGGCAAACTGGGATTTGCCCGCCGCCGATCCGGCCTGGGAGCACGAGCCGGCGATGGCCGAGGGCCTCGTGGCGGCAGCACGGCGGTTGAACGCCAAGTTGATCGCGATTTCCAGCGATGCGGTGTTTGGCGGGCCGAAACTGTTTCATGACGAGAGCGAGGAGCCGGCGCCCACGCATCCGGCCGCCGAAACCATCGTCGAGTGCGAGCAGGTGTTCATTGCGGGCGGGGCACTGGTTGCCCGCACGCACGTTTATGGTTGGGCGCCGGCGGGAAGCGAGCCAGGTTTGGTCGAACAAATCGCCCAATCGCTGCTCGACGGCCTCGTGCCCCCCGTCGACGGCTGGCGCTATGCTACTCCGCTTTTGGCAACCGATCTGGCCGAATTCCTGTTGCGGGCCGCCGAACGGAATCTTTCGGGCTTGTATCACTTGAGCGGCGCCGAACGGACCAATCCGTATCGGCTGGCTGGTGAACTGGCCAGGATCTTGGGCGTTGCCATGCCGCGAAATCTGAGTGTGCATCTCACGCCGCCGAGCGACAGCGGCTGGCTGCTGGAAACTTCGCTCGACAGCCGTCGCATCCGTCGAGCACTCGACATGCCGCTGCCACTGCTAGGCGAAGGGCTGCGGCGTTTTGCCGAGCAGCGCTCTACCCGCGCAGCAACGCCGGGCACCGTGGCACAGCAAGCCGCTTGATGGACGGAGTCGCGAGGAACGATCGGGCAGGTCAGCCCGTGAGGGGCGTGAGGCCTAGCACATCATACAGGCGGCGATCGGCCAGGGTATCGATCACCAGCCGAGCCTGACCGAAATCGTGGCGGCGGCTGTGTCCTCCCGGCACGGCCACGGCAAACGTGCCGGCGCGAATCGCCGCCTGGCAGCCGTTAAAGCTGTCTTCGAGCACGAGCACGTCGGCAGGCGGCAGTCCGAACCGCGCTGCCGCTTTCAGGTAGACCTCGGGATTCGGCTTGCCCTCGACGATGTCGTCGCAGGTCAAAATGAACGCGAAGCGCGGAGCAAGACTGAAGCGGCTCAGCACGTTGGCCACGAATCGCGGCCCGCTGCTAGTGGCAATCGCTTTGGGAATGCCCGCGGCTTCCAGGGCAGCGAGCAAATCCAGCAGGCCGGGCATGCAAGCCAGCCGCTCGCGCAGAATCTCGGCAAAGATCACGTCGGTTTCGCTGGACAGCTCTTCGACCGTCGCGTCGAGCGCGTGCCAGCGGATCATGATTTGGAGCGACACGCGGGCCGGGCGTCCCATCATCTCGTCGAGCAATTCGGCGTCGAAGGTTTTTCCGCGGCGGCGCAATAGCTCCGTGCCCACCAGTTGGTAGAGCTCTTCGGTGTTGACCATCAGACCATCCAGGTCGAAGACAACAGCCTGGGGTCGCCAGCGAGCGGCTTGGGACATGGCAAAAACGGTGGGAAAACAAAACGGCGGGTCAGCGTCACGGCCGCAAATCAGTGTACGCGCTCGCTGCCGCCGCGCAAATGGGGTGCGTGCCGGGCCTGGCGGCGCTGCTTTCACGCGCCGCAATAAGGCCGAGTGCGTTAAAACGCCCCGAGGCAAGCGGCGTCAGAGCGCAACCGGCTCGGCATCGGGCGCGCGGGCCGGGGCTTCGGCATCGGTCTGCCCGGCAGGGGCAGGAATCTCGCCGACCGGCGACGCGCGGCGCAGGCGGCTCGCCAGCGGCGACAGCGTCTCGTAGGCACGCAGAGCAAGGGCGGCCGACCGGCGCAGTGGTACATACCAGCGGGCGACAGGATAATCGCTGGTGGCGAATTCGTGCGTCGCGCGGCTGCTGGGGCCCAGAAAATCGATGTGTCGCGTGAGGCCGCGGTCCAGCGAGCGTTGCCCACAGGGCGAAGCGAGCGGCGCGAGGCCCGACGAAGGAGGGGCCAAACGCAACAACTCGGTGAAACATTGCTCGACCAGCATTGCCCGCAACAATTGGCCGGGACTGAACTGCCGAACCGCTTCGTCGTAGCCGACCTTGAGGGGAAAATAGGTCCCCTTGCCTTGCCAGCCATATTCGAAAGCGATCGGCCGACCGTGATATTCGAGAAACACGAGCCGCATCTCATTGGCCGCGCCGAAATGCTCGGCCTGACGGAGATAGAATTCGAAGATCGCCGGATTCCTCAACACGGAAGAACCAGCCCGCCCCTTCCAACCTTGGTCTTCCACCGCAAATCCGCGGCGGAGCCAGGTCGCCAACTCGTCAGGGGACAAGCGATCGAAGATGCGAAGCGTGGCCTCCCCGTTCGTGCGCGAGATGAGACGGCGAATCTGCCGCCGGAGGTTGTAACCGCGGCCGGCGAGGTAGGACGGCCAATCGCCGCTCACTTCGATTTGATCGACGCGGCAGCGTGGCCGCGTGATTGGCCGGATACCGGCCCGCGAAAGGGCAGCACCGAAGCCTTGCCAGGCCAAAGTCGTAGGCATCACCGCATCGAGCCGCAACAGCGGCCAGCCCAGGCGACGCAAACCGTCTACCAATGCATCGAGAGCCGGCCGCGGGTCGGCCGAAAAGTCGAGCAGCAGCGCGCCCCCCGACGACCAGCAGTTGCCCGGCATTTGGCCGACCTCACACGTCCACGATCGTTCGGCAAGGAGCGGCAATGCGGCAACCGCTTGACCGCCGCCGTGCACCACGACGGTTCCCAGCCGGGCGCGCGGAGCAAAATGCTCGAGGTACGCGGCGAGCGGCTCGGCGCGGGCCGACGGATTCGCGCAGGAACTCCGCTGCCAAAGATCGTCCCAAGCCCCGGCGGCCTGGCGCAGATCGGCAATCGATCGCAGTATTTCGATTCGGTAGTTGGGCACGCGTCGTTACCTGTGTGAAACGTCTTCTCCCATCGAAAAGATGGCACGTTGCCGCTCCCGGCCGATGGCCCGCGCGGACATTTCGGGCCATTAGCGGTCGGCCGGGCAATGCGGGGAAACGACAACCCGCAAATCCGCGCTGATCGGAACTCGCCGACCGCCGGGGCACGACCTGTGGGAAGCGCGAGGATCAATCGGCCGGTTCGAGCACGATGGCAGCCAGCTCGGCCAGGATCATGGCCGTGGCGCCCCAAATGACATGGCCGGTATGACGCAGTGCCGGCACCTCGAATGCCACGCCCTGATCGTGCCAGGTTTCAACGACTCGGCTCGCCGGCTCGAGCAGCACGGCGAGCGGCAATTCGACGACCTCGGCAACTTCGGTCGGACTCGGACGCCACTCGGGTCGGGAGCGAGTAACGGCCAACCAGGGCGTGATCACATAGTTACTGCGAAACAAATACAAGGGAGACATTTCGCCCAGCAGTTCGACGGTTCGGCGGTCGACCCCCAGTTCTTCTTCCAGTTCACGAGCAGCGGCGACTTCGCTCGATTCGCCAGGCTCGATCGCCCCGCCCGGTAGACTGATTTGCCCGGCATGGTCGGCCGCGTTGCCGGGTCGCAGCATGAGCGGCAGGTGCCAAGCGTCGGCATCGCGATATAAGAGGGTCAAGACCGCGGCCGAACGCGCGCTGGCCGGCGCCGGCCCGAAATGTCGTCCATAGCCGGCCTGCGGCTGGAAGGCAGTTTGCACGGCCGCACCCGGAAGCGGTTGCCGGAGGCGAGCGGCCAATCGCTCGGGCAAGTCCAAGTCGTGCGGTGGATCGAAACGGCTGGTCTGGTTCACGGTCCTAACGGCTTGGCTGGGGTTCCGCGGCTGGAACTTCGTGTGCAGGCGATGTTTCGCTCGCTTGCGGCAGGCGGTAGACGACAAACGAAGGATTCGGCGGGCTGATGCGGTCGAGTGCCAAGCGCGGCACGGGGCCGGCGATGACATAATCGGCATGATACTTCCGCCCGAGAGCCTCCAGCTTTGCCCGGCCCAATTCGACCACGGAAGCAAAGCCTTCGGCGTCGGGATCTGGAGAGCGTTGGCGGTAGATATCGCCGATGCGTTGCCACCACTGGACGATCGCGCGGGCGTCTTGCGGAATGTCTTTATAGCCGGCGACCTCGGATCGGCCCGCGTACCAGTGGAAGGACTGCGTGTTACGGGGCGTAATGAACATGGCATCAGGTGCAGTGTTTTCGGCGGCCCACTGGCAGATTTCGCGCCAGGCGGCCAGATTGGCGATTCCTTTGTCGGCCGGCGGGCGAAGATTCTGCTGCCGATCGATCGCCACGGCGCCGACGTGAAGCGCGGCGATGAGCATCGTCACTGCCAGGCCCCAGGCGGCCCAGGCGGGGCGCTGGCGGCGCAACAGGGCCAGGCCGCGAATCGTCTCCAACGACACGCCAAGCGGGATCAGACTGTCGGCCATGCGGAACCAGTAGTAGCGCAACAGGACGGCAACTTCGGCTTCGCGCCCCACCC
>DATJTR010000696.1:0-6289 GCA_035503215.1 Pirellulales bacterium | reverse complement strand
CAAAGCCATCACCGCGATCGATCCGGCGTCGGCCGCCGCCAGCCGCTACTTCGATCGCTTGAACTCGCTGAAGCAGATCAGTCCCGACGGCAAGCTCGCCTGGTGGGAGATGGCTCCCGACAGCTCTACGGCGTTCTACGGCCGCGGGCACGGCGGCAGCGTCGAAACGACGGCCCTGGCCGCGCTCGCGATGATCGAAACGCATCGCTATCCCGAAACTTCGCGAGCGGCCCTGGCCTGGCTGGTCGCACAAAAGGGACCGCACGGATTGTGGCCCTCGACGCAGGCCACGGTGCTCGCGCTCAAAGCCCTGATCACGGGAACGGGCGCCGCGCTGGGGACCGGCCCGCGACAAGTCGACATTGCGGTCGACGGGCATCCGGTTGCTCAAGTCGCGATTTCAGCCGACGAGTTTGACGTCGTCCGCGAAATTGATCTGAGCAATCACGTGGGGACCGGCGCGCATCAAGTTTCGCTCGTCGGCCGGGGCGCCGCGCCGTTGGGCTATCAGGTCGTCGCTCGCCACTACGTTCCGCAAGCCGGGCGGCCGACGGACAACCAACCGCTATCGATCGATCTCGTGTATGCCCGCACTGAACTCCCCGTGGAGGAAGCGGTCGAAGCTTCCGCGACCGTGGTCAACCACCAGCCAGCCGCGGCACCAATGGTGCTCGTCGATCTGCCGATTCCGCCGGGCTTTGCCGCGGCCGGCGAGAGCTTCGCCAGCCTGGTGGCAGACGGCAAGATCGACAAATTTCAACTCACGCCACGCTCGGTGATCGTCTATTTGCGCGGGCTGGAGCCGGAGAAACCGCTCGCCTTGCCCTACCGCTTGAACGCCACTCTGCCCGTCAAGGCGTCGGTCTCCGGGGCCACGGCCTACGAATACTACAATCCCGATGTGCAAGCCACGAGCGCTGGGGCGGAATTCACGGTTCATGCGCGTTAGCCGCCGGGGTCGCGGCCGAAGGCGATTGATCTTATGCTGTCGGGGCCGACAGAAGGCCTCGATCCCGAGCCTCGGTCGCCCAATCCCCGCCAGGCTCGCCACGCATGAAAACCAGCGCCAGGCCGCGTTCCGCCGGCAAAAACGCGCACGACGAAAACGCCTTTGGCGGATTCGTGCGCGTGCGCGGGGCGCGGACGCATAATCTCAAGAACATCGACCTGGAAATCCCTCGCGACGCCCTGGTCGTCTTCACCGGCGTCAGTGGTTCCGGCAAATCGTCGCTGGCCTTCGGCACCTTGTATGCCGAGGCGCAGCGCCGCTATCTCGAATCGGTGTCTCCTTATGCCAGGCGGCTGTTCGACCAGATGGAGATTCCCGACGTCTCCGAGGTCGATGGCCTGCCGCCGGCCGTGGCCCTGCAGCAACAGCGCGGCTCGGCGACCACCCGCTCGTCGGTCGGCAGCGTGACCACGCTGTCGAATCTGCTGCGAATGCTCTATTCCCGCGCCGGCACCTATCCGCCCGGCCAGGCCCACCTCGATGCCGAATCGTTTTCGACCAACACGCCGCAAGGAGCGTGCCCCGAATGTCATGGCTTGGGGCGCGTCTACACGGTGACCGAAAAGTCGATGGTCCCCGACGACTCGCTCACGATTCGCGAGCGGGCGATTGCCGCCTGGCCGACCGCTTGGCACGGCCAGAACCTGCGCGACATCCTCGTTTCGCTCGGCTACGACATCGACCGGCCCTGGCGCGAGCTGCCGAAAAAGGAGCGCGATTGGCTGCTGTTCACCGACGAGCAGCCGATCGTGCCGGTCTATTGCGGGCTCGATCCCGACGAGGTCCGCCAGGCGATCAAGCACCGCGAGGAGCCGAGCTATCAGGGCACGTTCTCGAGTGCCCGCCGCTACGTGCTGCACACGTTTGCCAGCACGCAAAGCCCTCTCATCAAGCGCCGGGTGTCGCAATACATGATTTCCGACGCCTGTCCCAAGTGCCACGGCAAGCGGCTTCGGCCCGAGGCCCTCTCGGTCACGTTCGCCGGCCACGATATTGCCGACATTTCGTCCATGCCGGTCAAACGCCTGCTGGCGATCCTGCAGCCGACGGCCGAGGCCACCGGTAGTGCAATGCGCCGGCTCGCGGCTCACCATCCCGAGCAAGCGGTCGTCGCCCAGCGCATCGCGCAAGACCTGGTGGGCCGGATTACCGTGCTGCTCGAACTCGGCTTGGGTTACTTGTCGCTCGAACGCAGCACGCCCACGCTTTCGCCCGGCGAGCTGCAAAGGCTGCGGCTGGCTACGCAGGTCCGCTCGAATCTGTTCGGCGTCGTCTATGTGCTCGACGAACCGTCGGCCGGTCTGCACCCTGCCGACACCGAAGCCTTGCTCGTGGCCCTCGAGCGGTTGAAAGCCTCCGGCAATTCGCTGTTCATCGTCGAGCACGATCTCGACGTCATCCGCCATGCCGACTGGATCGTCGACGTCGGACCGGCCGCGGGAGAGCAGGGGGGACACATTTTATATAGTGGCCCGCCGGCTGGGCTGCAGCGAATCGAGCCGTCCGAAACTCGCCGCCACCTGTTTGCAGACGAAAAGTTTTCGCCCCGCCCGCCGCGCGAGCCCGCCGGCTGGCTCAAATTGAAGGGGGTCACCCGCAACAATCTCCACCGGCTCGACGTCGCGTTTCCGCTGGGCGTATTCACCACGGTCACCGGCGTTTCCGGCTCGGGCAAGTCGAGCCTGGTGAGCCAGGTGCTCGTCGAGTTGATCGGCCAGCATCTTGGCCACGAACCGGTGGCCGAAGCCGAGGAAGGAGAAGAGCTGGAAAACGCCCCCGTCGTCACCGCCGGCGGCGAAATCGCCAGCGGCGCCGAAGCGATCAAGCGGCTAGTCCGTGTCGATCAAAAACCGATCGGCCGCACGCCGCGCTCGAATCTGGCCACCTACACCGGCCTGTTCGATCATGTTCGCAAGTTATTCGCCGCCACGCGGACCGCCCGCGCACGCCGTTACGACGCCGGCCGCTTCTCGTTCAACGTGGCCAAGGGCCGCTGCGAGACCTGCGAAGGTGAAGGTTTTGTGTTCGTCGAGCTGTTGTTTCTGCCCGGCGTCTATGCACCGTGTCCCACCTGTCATGGCGCCCGCTACAACGCCAAGACGCTGGAGATCAAATACCAGGACAAATCGATCGCCGACGTGCTGGCGATGACCGTGAACACGGCCTGGGAGTTTTTTGCCGCCGAGTCGCACATCCACCGTTCGCTCGACGTACTCCGCGAAGTCGGCTTGGGCTATCTGCGGCTCGGCCAGCCGGCCACGGAACTCTCCGGCGGCGAGGCGCAGCGGATCAAACTCGCCACCGAGCTGCAGCGGGCACAGCGGGCCGGCACCCTCTACATCCTCGACGAACCGACCACCGGCCTGCACCCCACCGACGTCGAACGGCTGATGGCCCAACTCGACGGCCTGGTCGCGGCCGGCAACACGGTGATCGTCGTCGAGCACGACATGCGGGTCATTGCCGCCAGCGATTGGGTGATCGACATTGGCCCCGGCGCGGGAGACGAAGGAGGCCGGATCGTCGCCGCCGGCCCGCCGCAGTCCTTGGCCCGCGTCGCCGGCAGCCGCACCGCGCCGCATCTGGCGCGGTTTCTGGGGTGAGGTCTTCCCTTGTGCCCCGCCTCGCCTATTGCGCCGGCCCTTCCGCCGCGTGATGCAATAGCTTGTCGAGCACCGTTTGCGCCGTCTTGTCGTGCGGCGAAATCGCCAGGGCGTGGCGGCAGTGCGTGATCGCCTCAGCCGTTTGACCGAGTTCAGCTAGCGCGATCGCCAGCCCCACCCGCGCGGGCACGTCGTCGGGCTCCAACTCCACGGCCCGCGTTAAGTGGTCCTTGGCCTCGGCCACCTGGCCGTCGTGCAACAGCAAGATGCCCAGGTCGCGCTGGCCATCGACGTAATCGGGATCGAGCTCGATTGCCCGGCGATATTGCTGGGCCGCGCCGGCGTAATCGCCTTGCCCCCGGAGCACGATGCCGTAATTGTGCTGCACCTTCGCGGCGGCGGGATTGATCGCGATCGCCTGGCGAAGCAGCCGGGCCGCCTCGTCGGCTTTGCCTTGCCGCAAGGCCACCGCGGCCATGCTGTCGAGCAGATTCTCGTCGGTGCGGAAGTGGCCGGCATGCTGGTAGTGCTCGGTCGCTTCGTCCAAGCGCCCCGCCTTGGCCAGCGCATAGCCCAGCGAATACTCCGTTTCGCCGCTACTGCCGGTCGTTTCGAGTGCATGGGTCCACAGCGACAGGTCGTCGCGCCAAGTGGCCGTCTGCTGCACCGCCTGGCTCACGAGCGCGCCGATCACCACCGCTGCGCAGCCCGCGACCGCCAAACGCGACGGCCGCCAGCGGGCAATCGCAGCCGCCACGCCCCACACCACTGCGATCGACAATCCGATGCTCGGCAGATACATGTAGCGGTCGGCCCGCGTGTGTTCCGGCATGTGGATCAATCCCAGCACCGGCGCGATCATTCCCACGAACCAGAACCAACCAACCGTGAAGTACGGTTGTCGCCGCCGGACGACGATCGCCAGCGCGCTGGTCGCCACGATCAGCGCGGCCGCGCCGGCAACGGCCCAGGCCGGATAACCCCCGGCTGGCGGCGGATAGAACACCGCCAGATCGACCGGACAGAAAAACTGGAATACGTACATCACCAGCGCCACCGCCGAATTCGCCAGGCCGTCGAGCCAGCCTTGCTCGATCGGGTGCGGATTCTTGGCGTGCGTGGCCAGGGTGATCACTCCATCGGCCAGCGCCAGAGCCGCGAGCGGCAGCTTTTCCAGCACCAGGCGCCAAAATCCCACGCGCGGCAGCGCGGGCACTTCTGCACGTCGCTGTCCCGCATCTCCAAACCGGCCCAGCGGCCAATAATCCAAGAGCAGCAAAACCCCCGGCACGCTCACCAGCATCGCCTTGGCCATCAGGCCCAGCGCGAGCATCAAGGCCACCAGGCAGTAACGCCCCACGCTCGGCTTGCGCACATAGTGCAGATAGGCGGCCAGTGTCAGCACGAAGAACAGTCCGCTAAGCACGTCGCGGCGTTCGGCGATCCAGGCCACGCTTTCGACGTGCTGCGGATGGACGGCAAAGACCGCGGCCACGGCGGCGCTCGGCCAGAGGGCGCCGGTCATCCGTTGCCAGACCCAGAACAACCCAACCGTCGCGGCCGCGTGCAGCAGCACGTTGGTCAGATGGTGCCACGCCGGGCCCAAGCCAAACAGCTGGCAATCGAGCATGTGCGAGAGCATCGCCAGTGGATACCACTCGCCAAACGGCCCGCTGGTGAACGCCCAAGAGATGCCGCTGGCTGAGAGACCGCCGCGCACCTGTCGGCAGCCGCCGACAAAGAAATAGTCGTCGTAGTCGAGAAAGCCGAACCCGAGCGTTTGGCCGTAAACGGCGGCCACCAGCAGCACGAGCCCGAGGGCGATCCACCAAGAAATCGGCCGCTCGCGACCGGCATTCCCGCCGTCGTCAGGCTGCATAGGGGTTGTCAAGCTACATAGACCTTGCTGCCTGCCGAAAGGAAATGCCCGACCGAGAGTTTCCCGCTGGCCGAATCGGTCGTCATTCTGACACTGGCCCCAGAGCCTCTCAAGCGGCTCCGAACCAGGGACGGCCCGCGGCGCCTCGGCGATCTCCCACTCACTTAATCTGCGTTCCGCATTATTTCTCTGACCGTGCCCGGCGGGGGAGAGGCGAAAAATTTTTTCTTGATCGCTTATCACACTCGCGCTTGCCCGGCCCCTATACTAGAGCCCGTATCGCGCAGGCGGAACGGCTAGCGTCTAAGTAGCCCGAAGCGCAAGCGGGGGTTCCTCGTCCTTTGCCCCTCGCTTGCGCTTCGGGCTGCCTTGCGGAGCGTCACACGCGGGTGAAACGCGCCCGAGCGCTGGAAAAGCAGAGAGAAGGCAACCCTTCCGCGTTTCAGGCAACCCACCGGCACCTCACCTTTCAGGCTGGAGTTTCCATGGAACCCCTCCCCATGGCCATGGGCGAACAGGCGCAAGCGCAGACGCACAAGCACGCGATGCCCGAACAGTTCGTCACCTCGGCCGCCGAGCAAGTCGCCGGCGCCCACCGCATGATGCTGGCGCAAATGCAGCGCGTGATCGTCGGCCAGCAAGAAGTGCTCGACCTGATGCTGTTGGGACTCTTCTGCCAGGGGCATTGCATCCTGGAAGGCGTGCCCGGGCTGGCCAAAACGCTGATGATCTCCAGCCTCTCGCAACTCCTCGCGCTGCGGTTCAATCGCGTGCAGTTCACCCCCGACCTGATGCCCT
>DATJTR010000695.1:0-6352 GCA_035503215.1 Pirellulales bacterium | reverse complement strand
GAAAGCTACCGCGTCGAACAACTCTCTTCGCGACTGAGCGACAAGGAGAAGGAGTGGTGGCGTCACCAGCGGACCCATGGGCTCGGCCAGGCAGTCCGCTCGGCCAGCCAACAAGCCGAACTGAAGTACCTGAGCGAGCGTTTGGAAACCACCGGCGGAATCGCCAAGCTCAAGCGACTGATTCGCAATAGCTTCCCCGCAGAATACAGGCCTCCTGCATAAAACTGCCCTGAAATAGCGCAACACCAAAACTAGCGCTTCGGGCTACTTAGGCTTAAACCAACTTGCGCCCGGAACCGACGACGTGGAACGGCCGCACACTCGATCAGTCGAGCAGTTCCGACAGCGGCCGATCGACGCGGCTGAGCATTTGCAGCACCAGGCCCAAGCTCGCCAGGGCGTCGCTCGTGGGGCCATCGCCGGCAAACCAGAGCCGATCCCCCGGCCCCACGCCGGCCGCCGCGCCGGCGTCGCGCAGCGCGGCATCGACTGCTTCGCACGTTGCGTCGGCTTCGATCACCCGCCCGCCGAGAGAGGTCCAAAGCTGCCGGCCGCTCGCCGCCACGTCACTGGCCAGCACGATCGGCCCCTCGCCAGTCGGCGCCACGTGTTTCGCGAGCGCCCATAAAAGCCGTTCTGGCCCGATTTGCCTGCCGCGCTCGTCGATGAGCACCAGGCGATCGGCATCGCCATCGATCCACACTCCAAAATCCGCGCCGGTCGCGGCGACCTGAGTTCGCAACCGGTCGATCGGTTGAAAACGTTTTGGCACGGCCGCTTTGCCCGTCGGGCGTTGCCCTGCTGCGGTGCGTGGCCGCGGCACTGCGCCCGCGGCCGACGGCGACGCGCTTGACCCGGCCGACTGTGCCGGCAGCAGAATCTCACAAGCACTGTGCCTGGCCAGCGCGTGCAAATGCTCGCCCAGGGGCCGGCTGGCCGCGTCGAGCACGAACCGCAGCGGACGCAGACCGTGAAACAGGTCGGCCAGGCTGTCGCGGTATTCGCCGGTCGGATCGGTGCGTTCCAATCCGCCCGACCGCCGGCTGGTGCGTACCGGCTGGTCGGTCAGAGCCTGTCGCACCGGTTCGAGTCCTCCGCCCGTTGACCACGGCCTCGCTTCCGGACCAAAACATCGCAGGCTCACCGTTTGCGCGGCGGCCGGGCTATTGCCGATCAGGATGCCGCCGTCGAGTCCGCAGCGGCGGATGACTCGGACGAGTGTGCCGCCCGTGGCTCCGCCCAATTCGATCACCCGGCAACCGGCCAGTTGGCAGCCCTGGCTGGCCGCCGCGACCAGCGGGGCAGTCAGCCAGCGGCCATCGCCACCCACGGCCACCCGCACTGGGCTGCCGGCATCGGGAAGCCGCGAAAGCACGGTCCCCAGGGCCATCGCCATGCGCCGGGTTAGGGCGGCATCGATTTCGTTTTCGGCCGTGCCGGCCAGTCCCTCGGCGGTCCAAACGGCTTTGCCTTTGAGCACGATGGCCGGCGATTCGCACGACGTTGCCGCCTGGCACCCAGTGCCGGCCGGGCGCGAGATCGTTTCGTTCGCTACCGCATCATCGGCCAACGCTTTGACGTCGACCAATCCGCCGGTCTCGCCGCGCGCTTCGCACGATCGGCAAGGAGCAAAGCCGGCGGCCAGCCGGGCAAGGTGGGTAGCCCGGTCGATCCAATAGTTTTCGCCAGGGCAGCGGAAGCGCTGGTCGCGCGAAGGGTTCACGTTGGCTCTCGCATCCGTTCGAGTTTTTTTAGAGCACCCCGAGTCTTGGGCGCCCCAACGTTCGGCCCACACATCCGTGTCGGGCTCGGCCGCGCTTCAAGTTAGGCAGCGTCACTCGGGCGGCGTCAATCGGCCGGTTGCTCGGTCGCGGCGCGGCGCATTTTGCTGCGGGCACGGCTGAGCGTCGGGCCGACACTGTTCTCGGGCATGCCGACGGCCGTGCTGATTTCGTGATACGACTTGCCTTCCAGGTGATACATCCGCACGATCTCGGCTTCGGCTCCGTCCAGCTCTTCGAGCAGCCGTTCGATCTCATCCCGGTCGCTCACCCGGCTATCCGAGGGGGAGGCGACATTCGCGGCCCCCATGCGATTGCTCGCCGGCATGGGGGCCGACGCCTGTTGTTTGAGTAATTCGCGCACGACCACTCGCCGGGCGATCACGGTCAGATAGGTGGCCAGGCTGCTGTCGCCGCGAAACATCCGCAGCACCGCCATGTCGTCTTTCACCACCGCCAGAAAGACGGCCGCCACCAGGTCCTCGCGGTCTTCGGCCGAGAGCCGCAGCGAGCGGCACTGCGCCGAATGGTTCACCACGTGGACCACCAGCCCCATGAAGCGATCGACGAAATCCTCCCACGCCCGCGGCTTGCGCGCGAGGCACCTTTGGAGGAGCTGGCGATCGATGTCCGAGAGGGCCATGACGTAAAAAACCTTCGTCAGCGGGCGAGCGGTTCCGTGAGCGGATCCTCGGGCGGTCCCCAGTCGGCTATAACGCGTTGGCCATTCGTGCCAATCGGCTATTCGCGCCAAGACGTGCCGAGGCGCAAAAAAGTGGAGGATCAATTCGATTCTAAGTCGAGTCCCGGAACGAAACAAGGCCGAGTCGCAGCCAGGCCGGTTTCGGTTCGCTTGACACTGGTTTTTCACGGTGCTAGGATTCGGCCGCGCTCTTTGGCAAGGCCGCGAGTTTCGCCTAATTGATACAGTTCCGCGCCGCTGCCACGGTGGGCCTGCGGCCGGCACCGGTCGCGGTGGCTGGGCATGCTCCGCGGCTCGTCGGCTGGTCAATTTGGCCACCGGAAAACCGCTGGGTGGCGGGGTCACCGCCGGGCGGCCAGCGCGGTATATTGCCAAGGAGCGCCGGCGGAACGATTCGGCCGCTCATCGAACTGAAGGCGGTTGGGAACCGCCGAACGTGTCAATCGACCTGTCTCTTTTTCATTTTCCGTTTCGAACGACTTCGACCGGAAAGGGAGCGTAAGCGTCAATGACTCATGTGGTGTGCGAACCCTGCTTTGCTTGCAAATACACCGACTGCGTCGTGGTTTGCCCGGTGGAATGTTTCTATGAAGGGGAGAAGATCCTCTACATTCATCCGGACGAGTGCATCGACTGCGAAGCCTGTGTTCCCGAATGCCCCGTCGAAGCGATCTTCCACGAGGACAACGTCCCCGAGGAATGGAAAGATTTCATCGCCCTGAACGCCGAGATGGCGCCGCAGTGCGAAGTGATCACCGAAAAGAAAGAGCCGCTCGCCGGCGCCGAGTGATTCGCAGGCCCAAGTGGTCGCACGCGCCGATTTCGCGCCGCGCTCATTAGGCCGATCGCTTCGTCGCCAAAACTAGCCCGAAGCGCGAGCGAGGGACGCTTGACCGGATTCCCTCGCTGGCGCTTCGGGCTAATGTTTGCGCTCGCCGCGAAGGTGTATCAAGATCGCCTGGCCATAAGCAAGCCAGCCAACCAGCGAGCGTTGCCCACAGGGCAAAAGCGAGCGGCGCGAGGCCCGACAAAGGAGGGGCCGAGCGCAAGAACACAGCGAGCGCAGTCAAACTAAGTCGACCGACCAGTAGGCGTTGTCCAAGAACGTCTTCCAGCTCTCGTACTTGGGATTGCCGAGCTTGACCGCCAACAGCGGGCTGCGCTTCGGTCGCACCGGCGGGCGGGTCAGCTTCATGTGGGCCTCGGCCGGCGTGCGGCCCCCCTTCTTCACGTTGCAGGCCACGCAGGCGCAGACCACGTTCTCCCAGCTCGTCGGGCCATTGCGGCTGCGCGGCACCACGTGGTCGAGACTCAGCTCGCTGGTCGGAAACGTTTTGCCGCAGTATTGGCAACGATTGCCATCGCGAGCGAAGATGTTGCGGCGGTTGAACCGCACCGCCTGCTTGGGCAGCCGGTCGAAGGCCAACAGCCGCACGACGCGGGGCACCTGGATCTCGAAATTGACCGCCTGGATCCAGTCTTCGTGGGGTTCTTTGAAGGCGGCCTTCAATTCGCTGACTTCGCGCCAGGAGTTGAAGCTGTAGTTGGCGTAGACACCCTCTTGATAGTGGATGACCTCAGCCAACTCCCGCAGCAGCAGGCCGAATGCCCGCCGCACGTTGATGACGTGAACCGCCAAATAGAAGCGGTTCAGAACCAGGACGCTGGCCCCCAGGCCATTGCCTGGGGCAATCGCACCCGTCATCAAAACCTCCCACCTTGGGTGGCTGATAGCCAGCGCCGAGCGTCAGCGCCCGCCCTATCACCCTTTGGTCGCGTATGGAACCGGCGCGTACCATGATGTTAGTCCGCACGGTTTGCTTGGAGTGCAAGTCTATTGTAGTCAGCACAAATGGCCGTGACCAGCCAATTTAGCGGCCCCTAAGCGAATCCTCATCACCGGCAAACACACGCCAAACCGAGGCGTCCGCCACGGGCCGCGCGGCAGTCGAGGGCAGCCTGCAATGCCAGACGCCGCGCTGACTAGCACGCTGCAACCCGGCCGGCCGACAAACTCAAATGGGGTAAACTCCAGTCGGCACAAATAAATTTGGCGCTGCGCCTCGCGCTGCGGCAAATGCGCGCGCAAAATGAAGGGAAGCCGTTACGGCGTTCCACAGCCCGCTCGGGCTATGACAGCAAGCGTCGCTGCACAGCGCGCAAAACAAGCCTTGTCAAGTCTCGGAAACACTCGCGCGGCGGATGCTGACACGCGCCGGAAAAAAAGTTGGTTTCCGGCTTGCTCCGCGCGCTTGGGCGGCATTAGGATTGAATTCGGCGGTAGTTCGATGCGGTTTGTGAGGCCGACTGCCACGCGTCTCGATTTGGAGGGGGATGATGATTCATTATTCGTGCGATTGCTGCAAACGGGAACTCGATCCGGAAGACCTGCGCTACGTCGTGAAGATGGAGGTCTACGCAGCTTTCGACCCCAATGCTCTGGATGAAGCGGCCGACGACCGCGATCATCTGCAAGAAATTCAAGAGATCCTGCAACGCGACGAAGCCGTGAACGATCAGATCGCCAGCGACGTCTACGAACAAATGCGGTTCGATCTCTGCCCCGAGTGCCATCGCCGGTTCGTCAAGAACCCGCTCGATCGCGAACTCCCCAAGCACTTCGACTTCAGCAAGAACTAGCCGCCTCGGCAGCCACTTGTCGGCAGCCACTTGTCGGCAGCCACTTGTCGGCAGTGCCGGCGGCAGGCGAAATTGCTCACGATCGGGTGCAGCACGGTCTCCAGGGAGGCGGTCACCCGGCTTCGCTGGTGTCATGCGCGGTGGTCGGACGCAGCACGAGAAATGTTTCCCGCCATGGGTTGATCGGTACGCTGCCTGACCGGCAACGAGTGCGCTCGTGGATCGAGCGGTTTGCCTTGGGGCAAGGAGAAGCCTCAGCCAACGAGAATCTCCTTTCCTCAAACGCGTGCTCGTTTCCTCATTTCCGCACTTCCTGATTAAAAGTCCCGCCGTGCCGCGTCTCGCTCTGTTTCTCCTCCTCGTCGCGCTGTTGCCCCGCACCTTGGCCGCTCAGCCGCAGGTGGTCGAAACCGAACCGCTCTCGCCGGCCGAAGAGCAACAGCACTTCAAGCTGCCACCCGGCTTCGCGATCGAACTGGTCGCCTCCGAGCCCGAAATCCACAAGCCGATGAACCTCAAGTTCGATCGGCACGGCCGGCTGTGGGTCACGCATAGCGTTGAATATCCGTTTGCCGCCAAAAGCGACGCCGAGGCCCGCGACGCGGTGACGATTCTCAGCGATTTCGCGGCCGATGGCCGTGCCCGCCGCGCCAGCCGCTTTGCCGACCATTTGAACATTCCGATCGGCATTCTGCCCCTCTCCGACCGCGAGGCTCTCTGCTGGTCGATTCCGAATATCTATCGCCTCACCGACACCAAGGGGAGCGGTCAGGCCGACCAGCGCAGCGTGCTGTTCGGGCCGTTCGGCGTGGTCGATACCCACGGCGATCAAAACGCCTTCACCCGTTGGATAGATGGCTGGGTGTACGCCAATCACGGCTTTTCCAATCACAGCCAGCCGAAGAAAGGGGGCGAGGGACCGCCGCTGCTCGATATGCAGTCGGGCAACGTCTATCGCTTCCGCGCCGACGGCTCGGCCATCGAGCAATTCGCCTGGGGGCAGGTCAATCCGTTCGGGCTGTGTTTCGATCCCTTGGGCAATTTGTTTACGGCCGATTGCCATTCCCGGCCGGTGACGATGGTCATTCGCGAGGGCTATTATCCCAGCTTCGGCAAGCCACACGACGGGCTCGGCTTCGCCCCCGAAACGACCGACATCGACCACGGCGGCACCGGCATCGCCGCCGTCAGCTATTACGCGGCCGATCAGTTCCCGGCCGATTTCCAG